>DEBW01000086.1:113359-115827 GCA_002348905.1 Ruminococcus flavefaciens
TGCTGCTCTTGCTGCTATTTACCTTTGCTTCCTGTTCGTTTACAGCAACGCTAAAAAGAAGCAGACACGCACTTACATCTCACTTGGTATGGCTGCTTTCGTTCTCTTTGAGACAGGCTACAACACCTTTGATACTATCCTCAAGATAGACAAGGAAGTTTACTACTCCTCAAAGAATTCATACGCTGCTATAATGGATGCTCCTAATATAACAAAGCAGCTTGAAGACTACGATGACGGCTTCTACCGTGCAGAAAAGACCTTCTTCCGAAACGTTAACGATAACCAGGCTTATGGTCTGAAGGGTATCTCTCATTCAAGCTCAGTAATGAATGCACGTATCATCAACTTTATCGAAACCCTTGGTTATACTACTAAGAGCTATGAGACAAGATACGACGGTAATACTCCTCTTGCTGACTCACTTCTCGGCATCAAGTACGTTATCAACGATCCTGTCAAGAACAGCGGTCATAAGTCACTTCTCAGCCCTTACTACAATAAGATATACACAAGCAAGTATACCAACGAGAACGGCGAGGCAGACCTTGAAGTATACGAGAATCCTGACGCTCTGCCGATAGGATTTATGGCTGATGATGATATCCTCCGCCTTAGCTTCCTTGGAAATGACAACCCGTTCAACAGCATGAACAACTTCCTCAGCTCTCTTACCGGAAGCACTCCTGACTATTCAGGTGCTCTCCAGCCAAAGCAGTACTTCAAGCGTGTTGCTGAGTATCCGGAAGTAGTTCTCAATGAATGCTGGGAGTCAAACTACAACGGTCAGCACTGCTACAATGCAAATGCTGGCGCTGCTGATCCGACTGTAAGCATACACATTACTGCTCAGACTGATGAAGCTCTCTATATGTTCCTCAAATCAGACAACCCGAAGAAGTGCAATATGTGGCTCGGTATCAAAGATCCTGAGGACGGTCAGTACAAGGGTACAGACACAGGCACTACTATCCTTGACGGCTGGGGAAGTTACTACGACGGATATGATTACTCTATCGTAAACCTCGGTAAATACCCTGAGGGTACTGATATTGAGATACGTCTTACTATCGCACAGCAGGACAAGACCGGTAACAATGAGTACATCATGATAAAGGACTTCCAGTTCTATCACTTTGATTATGATGCTTTCCATGAAGATATCGAAAAGCTCAAGGAAAGCCCTTGGAATCTCGACCTCGAAAAGACAAGCGATGCTTGTCTCGTTGGTGAAGTTGATGCCAAGGAAGGTCAGATACTCTACACATCTATCCCTTATGAGCCGGGCTGGACTATCAAGGTAGACGGCAAGAAGGTAACTGAACAGTTCAAGGAAACTATCAATGAAGCCGGTACAAGCATAATGGTAAATGATACAGCCGGAAACCCTGGTTCAGTCGTTATACTCAACGCTCTTATCGGTCTCAGACTTACTGAAGGTCATCATACTATAAAGATGACATATTCTCCTCCGGGATTCAAAACTGGTATCGTTTTCCTTATCTTCGGTATCGCAGCTATAGTTCTCCTCTTTATGTATGATAAGAAGAACAATATCATCATGAAACAGGAGAGAGAACTCAGAGAAATGCGCCGCAAGGGCATAACTCCTTCTTCTGCTGATGCTGAGAAAGTACCGGTATCCAAGATAATCAAGTCTAAGGGTGCTGTTTCTGAAAAGGTATACGGCACAGAAGAAAAGTCCGAGGAAAAGCAGTCTCAGAAGCCTGCTGAGGACGATGAGGATGACAGCAATGACCTCGCAGAGGCTATTGCAGAAGAAAATTTCGGCGGTATGAGCGATGATGAAGCAGATGATGATGAGCCGGACGACTCAGATGAATCTGAAACTGACACAAAGCCTGCACCAAAGAATGACAACAATAACCGTCCTAAGAACGGCGGAAAGAAAAAACGCAAATAAGCATTTTACCGGACAGCGGAAGCTGTCCGGTTTTTTCGTTGCTCCGCTTGTTGACATTTTATCCCTTTGATGCTATAATATATACATCTATGATTACAGAAAAGAGGACTACATATATGGCAAAGGATAAAAAACTTGTCACTGCGATAACTTCTATGGATGAAGATTTCGCACAGTGGTACACTGACATATGCAAAAAGGCTGAGCTTGTTGAGTATACCAGCGTTAAGGGATGTCTTGTTATCAGACCTTACGGCTATGCTATCTGGGAGAATATCCAGCATATACTTGACGGTATGTTCAAGGCTACAGGTCACGAAAATGTTTGTATGCCTATGTTCATCCCTGAGAGCCTTCTCCAGAAGGAAAAAGACCACGTTGAGGGCTTTGCTCCTGAGGTTGCATGGGTAACTCACGGCGGAAGCGAAAAGCTTGAGGACAGACTTTGTGTCCGCCCTACATCTGAGACACTCTTCTGCGAGCACTATGCTAATATCGTTCACTCTTACCGTGACCTTCCTAAGCTCTATAACCAGTGGGTAAG
>DEBW01000185.1 GCA_002348905.1 Ruminococcus flavefaciens
AGGGTACTATCTATCCTGACCGTATCGAGTCCGGTAAGGGAAATAAAGCAGGTCAGGGCAGCACTGCTGTTATAAAAACTCACCATAATATGGTAAAAATGCCTGACGATATCAAATTCGCCGGCACTATCGAGCCTCTCGCAGACCTCTTCAAGGATGAAGTACGTGCAGTTGGCGAAAAACTCGGCATTCCTCACGACCTCGTCTGGAGACAGCCTTTCCCTGGTCCTGGTCTTGGTGTTCGTATCCTCGGCGAGATAACTGAGGAAAAGATCAAGGTGTTACAGGAAGCTGACGCTGTTTTCCGTGACGAGATCCGCAAGAGCGGTATCGAGAGCGAACTCAAGCAGTTCTTCGCTGTTCTCCCTGATGTACGCACTGTCGGCGTTATGGGCGACCACCGTACTTACGACCACCTCATCGCTATCCGTGCTATCACTACCGACGACTTCATGACCGCTGACTGGGCAAGAATCCCTTATGACGTTCTCGCCCGTGTCTCCAACCGCCTCACCAACGAGGTAGACCACGTTAACAGGGTTGTGTACGATATCACTTCCAAGCCTCCGGGAACTGTTGAATGGGAATAATAAACGCCCGAAAAGCAGGACTTGACCACGCTTAAATCTGTTATCAGGCTGTTATCATGGCAACGATCTGGCATTACCAACAATAATCAAAAATTTTTTAACAGGAGATATTTGTGAATATTAATACTGAAAATAAATTTGTTTATTTTGTCATGAGTACTATCCAGCACTATAATAAAGAAAAGTATTGGAAAAGAAGGGCTGAAGTAATAAACAGCAATTCTAAAGTTCCAAAAATTATTCGTATGTTATATTTGCTTTATATCAAAAGGTGTGATGCTTATAATTGTGCAAGCATGGGAACAGATTTTGGAAAAGGTGCGGTCTTCCTTACACCGCCCAATCTTCCTCACCATTTAAACGGGATAATTATCGGACATAATGCAGTAATCGGAAAAAATTGTACAATATTCCAGCAGGTAACCATTGAACAAGGTAATTCCAGACAAGGAACTATTATCGGTGATAATTGTCTTTTAGGAAAAGGATGTTTTATAAAAGGCGGAATAAAAATCGGGAACAATGTAAAAGTCGGTGCTAATGCTGTCGTAACACACGATGTTCCTGATAATTGTACTGTTGCAGGCGTTCCGGCAGTTATAATCAAAAAAGAATAATAATCATACAAAAAGATAAGAGCTATCTGATTCAAATTGCGAATTGGATAGCTTTTTCATTATTGTAAAAACGGCGGACATCAAGTGTCCGCCGTTGATATTGTGGTATTAAATTCACTTTGCCTCAGGAGCTTTATCAACAGTAAGAGCCTTCTTCATGAGAGCGTAGTCAGCAGAATCAAGCTTCTTATCGCCGGTAAAGTCAGCATTTTCCCATTTAGCAAGTTCAGCCTTCTTATTGCCGAGCAGCCACTTCTGGAAGAGTACAGCATCAGCTATATTGAATTTACCGTCGCCGTTAACGTCACCCATAACATTTTCAGGTGCAGGGATAGAATCAACGATCTCGCCTTCGTATACGCTTTCAGCCTCTGTAGCGCCGACCTTGACAGGTATCTTTACAACAGTACCGTTGTTATCTATGCTGACAGTTACGTTGCCGGCTTCCTTGCCGATGATGCTTGCACCGACTATCTCAACTATGCCAGCAGGTTCAGCAGTTATTTTAGAGCCGCTTGTTATTCCTATGCCATTGATAGTGCCCTCTAATTTGAGATTGTCACCGACTCCGATCATTACAATGCTTATGCTATTGTTCTTGTTGGAGATGTTGAGAGTATGAGCATTTCCGCCACGGAATTCAGTAATTATATTTTCACCCGGAGTAAATCCCTTTCCGTTATCAGGTGAATTTACTGTAAGATTTCCGCCAACGCTTATAGTACCGTCCCACTGATAACTTGAATCCTTGACAGTGCTGTTAACAATGAAGCTCTCACCGACGATAACAGCGGACTTCTCGCCCTGCATCTGTAATTCGCCGCTTCCGGCACTTGCTTTTGAAGAGCGCAGCTGATAATTTCCCTGGATATTCAGAACACCGCCCCTGGTTTTGAGGACACCGCTTCTTTGCCAGTAATCGCCCGCAATAAGCATCTTACCGCCGTTAATATCTATAACTATACCATCATGAATCAAATTGCCCTTGAAATCAAATGTGTGACCATTGAGGTTCAACTGGCGCTCTCCGCTCAATGAACTGTCATTAGCAAATGTGATATCAGAAACAGCATTGAAACCTGTGGTATTTCCTGTGAGTTTAAGCATACTTCCCTCTTCAACTGCAACATTTGAAAGGAAGTTGTTTTCGTTCTCAGCGAAATAGACCTCATGTATCTTATCCTTGCCCTTGAATTCAGTTAAAAGGTTGCCCGGAGTATATCCTTTTCCATTGTCAGGAGAGTATACCTTCATATTTCCGCCTACTCTTACCTTACCGTCCCACTGATAAGATGAATCTACAACATTTGAATTGATCGTGAGATCGCCGTCGATATCTACAAGACACTTCTCGCCCTGCATCTGCAATTCACCGCTTCCGGCACTTGCTTTTGAAGAGCGCAGCTCATAATTTCCGCCAATAATGAGTTCGCCGCCAGCTACCTTCATTATGCCGTTCTGCTGCCAGTAATCACCTGAGATTATCATTTTACCGCCGCCAAGATCAATAGGCAGCTTGCCTTTCTGAATGAAATCACCTTCTGCAAGCATAGTGTGTCCATTCAGATTCATATTGTTTTCTCCGGAAAGTGAACTGTCGGCTGCAAGTACAATATCAGAAACAGCATTGAAACCTGTAGTTTCTCCGGTAAGTTTAAGACTTCCGCCTGTAAGCATTACATTTGAAAGGAAATTATTCTTGCTTTCTGAGAAGTTTACCTTATGTTCTCTTGCACCCTTGAATTCAGTAACAAGATTTGTGCCTGGAGTATAACCTTTTCCGTTGTCAGGAGAGTATACATTCATATCTCCGCCTACTCTTACCTTACCGTCCCACTGATATGATGAAGCTTCAACATTTGAATTGATCATGAAACTGCCGTCGATATCAACAAGACATTTCTCGCCCTGCATCTGTAATTCACCGCTTCCGGCACTTGCTTTTGAAGAGCGCAGCTCATAATTTCCGCCGATACTTAGTTCGCCGCCTGCTATCTTCATTATGCCGTTCTGCTGCCAGAAATCATCAGCTATTCTCATTTTGCCTCCGCCGAGGTCAATAGAAAGAGTGCCAGCCTGAGTAAATTCGCCTCTTACAAAAACGCTGTTGCCGTTAAGATTCAGTGCATTTCCGCCTGATATCTTGCTTTCGCCTTCAAATACTGCATCAGTAACGAGATTGAAACCTGTAGTAGCACCAGTAAGTTTCAGACTGCTGCCCTTTTCAACTGCAACATTTGAAAGGA
>DEBW01000179.1:0-10853 GCA_002348905.1 Ruminococcus flavefaciens
TCACGCTGAACGGCTGTCCTACGCCGCCGATACAGATCAAGCCGAAACAGGTAGAGGATACCGTTCTGAAAGAAATGCGTAAGCGTATCGAACAGCTTCATATTGAAAAACATGAAGCAAGCCCGATGCCGAAACGGAGATTATCAAGACGGAGATCATTCGCATTGACAGCGAGATACAGAAGCCCATGGAAAAGCTCGCCGATGCCGACAGCGTTCTCTTTGACTACATTCAGAAGTGTGTGACTGCATTACACGAACAGAAGTCGGAGCTTGAAAGAAAGCTCCAGACCAAAGCCCGTAAGCGCAGAGCTGTCGATACAGCACCTTTGGAAGAACCACTGAAAGTATGGGATACTCTGACGATGCAGGAGAAACATGATATTGCTGTCATGATGATTGATGTGGTTTATGTAAGCGATGAGAACGGCGTTGAGGCCGTTTTTAGTATATGAAAAAACAGCGTAAAATCGCTGTTTCAATAATTTATTAAGGTGCCGCAATCGGCGTCCCTCATGGTACTACAGATTTGCCTGATATATAATATATATAGGGCAATAAAACGTATGCGGACATTCGATTTATCTTATGTGCAGATGTGCGGAAGCATTGCAAATGTGCCGGAGACTATGTGCTGCAGCACAAAAACAATAGTCATTTTTTTTTAGAATTGATAAAATGCTTATGATAATTATATTAAATGTCACAAGTATTTGTCGACACTTGACATAATTGAGAAAAGTGATTGACAGTGTGGTTTTGCATCATGTATAATATAGACAGTTCCAAGGGAACAGTACAAAAAGGACAATGAGGTCTATGATCTTCATTGTCCTTTTTTGTTTTATATCTTTTCCGGAACAAAGGAATATTAATGAATTGAAGGGAACGATCTCAATGATTGAGCATGAAAGAAATGATATAGAGATAATGCTGGACAATGTCGGTATGGTATATGACAGTGCTGACGGCAAAGAGGTAACGGCTCTTACAAGTGTAACGATGGATATACATAAAGGCGAATTTATTTCACTGCTCGGCCCGTCAGGCTGCGGAAAAACAACACTGCTCCGTATAATCGCAGACCTTATACATCCGACATCCGGAAATGTTCTTATCGGCGGAGTTTCGCCAAAGGATGCAAGACTGAAACGCCGTTACGGAATGGTCTTCCAGAGTGCAACTCTTTACGACTGGCGAACAGTAATAAAGAATATCGAGCTTCCGCTGGAGATAACACATTGTCCCAAAAAGGAACGTCACGAGAGAGCGATGAAGATGCTTGATCTTGTCGGACTTTCAGATTTTGCAGACCATTATCCACGACAGCTTTCAGGCGGTATGCAGCAGAGAGTCGGAATCGCAAGAGCACTTGCATTGCAGCCGGAGATACTTCTTATGGATGAGCCTTTTTCAGCACTTGATGAATTCACACGAGAGAAACTCCATGTTGACTTGCTGAAAATATGGCGAAAAACAAATAAAACGATAATTTTCGTAACGCATAACATACAAGAGTCGGTATTCCTTTCTGATAGGATATGCGTACTTTCTCCTCATCCTGGCAGACTTTCAGCGATAATAGATGTTGATCTGCCAAGACCACGTACAATGGATATCAAGGATACTCCGGAATTTACAGCTCTTGTATCAAAGGTAAGAAACAGCTTTGAAGGCGTATAAGGCGGTGGTCATCTTGAAAAAACTAAAAAAACTGTTAACATCAAAATTCTTTATAACTATTGTATGGGTAGTTATGCTGATAGCAGTGTGGGAGCTTTTCGCATTCCATGTTGAGAATATAAAGAGAACTCCCGAAAATGTGCAGCCGCATCTCAGCGGAATAGTTGATTCACTTACAAGCGACCGTAAGATAAATGGAAGTCAGACAGCTCTTCAAATGGTGATAGAAAATGCAAAGGCTACTCTTACAAGAGCAGGTATAGGTTATATAATAGGTATTGCATCGGGATTTTTACTTGCACTTTTCATGAGCCTTTCAAAAATAGTTGAAAAAACGTCGTTTCCGTATCTCATGCTGATACAGCTTATACCGATACTCGGCATGGCTCCTATAATCAATGCTATAACGGGAGATATCGCAAAGAGCCGTATCATTATAGCGGCTATACTGACGTTCTATCCGGTGGCAACGAATACTCTTGCAGGATTCAAGTCAGTACAGCGTGAAAAGCATGAACTTATGTATTCATACGCTGCTAATAAATTTCAGATCTACACAAAAACAATGATACCTGCTTGTATACCGTATTTTTTCACAGGACTTAAAATATCAGCTCCGATGGCGATAACAGCATCTATACTTGTAGATACGCTTCAGGGCGGCATCGGACTTGGATGTTTGCTTTCACAGTCACTGAAAGGAGCAATGACAAGATACGTATTCTGGGATATAGTATTTTTCAGTGCGGTAATTGGTATATTAAGCTTCTATATTATGGGGATCATCGAAATAATGATGTGTCCTTACAGACGAACAGGAAAGAGGTGAATATCAGTTGTTACATTCAAAGAAAGTACGTTCAGGAGTTACAAATATCGGATGTCCGTTATTATTTGGTGCAGCGCTTGTAGCCTCATGGCAGACCGGACTGCTTCATAAAATCCTGAAAACAGATGAATACATTCTTCCGTATCCGATGAGGATTATCGACATTATGAAAGAAAACAGTGATAAGATCATGCTTAATGTCAATGCATCTGTAAAAGTAGCACTGATCGGATTATTACTGGGTTCTGTACTCGGTTACCTTATTGCGATAATAGCAACTGTATTTCCTAAATACGGAAGCGGAGGCTTAACGATAGTCTCAGCTTTCAATGCGATACCGATAGTTGCTCTTGCACCGGTTTTTATAAACTGGACTAAGGATGTGAGCGATATAGCAGAAGAACGAAGTATGGCGGCAAAGATACTTGTTGTTACAGTTACAAGTATGGCTGCCATGAGCGTGAATGCTTATCGTGGACTGACTGAACTGCCGCCTTTTTCAGAAGATCTTATGAAAACTTATGCAGCCGGCAGGCTCACAGAATTTTTCAAGCTGCGTTTTCCTAACAGTGTTCCGTACATTTTTACGGCACTGAGGGTAAGTGTTCCGGGAAGTGTCATCGGAGCACTGGTAAGTGAATATTTTGCGGAATATATCATCGGCGTAGGCAGACAGATACGTGAAAATATTCTTATCGCACAATATGCTACAGCATGGGCATATATAGTAACAGCCTGTATCATAGGTATAGTAATGTATGCGATACTTATGCTGGCAGAATCAATTATACTTAAAGCTTGTCTTCACAGGACATAATTATAGGACAAGTTCAAAATGCAGACAAACAAACTTCAATATATTTTCAGGAGGAATAATTATGAAAAATCTCAGAAAAACAATGGCTTTTATCGCCGCAATGACAATGCTTACAGGTGCTTTTGCAAGCTGTGGTTCATCAGAAAACAGTTCTGAGGCAGGAAAAAGCACAGTTTCTGAAAGTTCTTCATCATCCGGACAGACAGCAGAAATGAGTGACTCTGACAGGATAGTAGCAGCAGCACAGGCTGGCAAGGTTGGCAACTGGGGACTTGGAAATGAGTATGAGATACTTGCTCTCCTTACAAAGTATGGTCAGAAGACCGAATATCTCTCGCAGGCATTCGATATGGACGGATTTGATGACGATTCGATAACACTTGCTTCTGCAATGACTTACAATGAACTTGGACTCGTAAAGAATGATTACGAAGGCGGATACGGTTACGGCGATACTGTCGGCATTATAGATATGAATAATGAAGGTGTCGCAATGCTTGAAGATAACCTTTTCTGCACAAAGGAATTTGCTGAAAAGAATCCGAACACGGTAAAGGCATTTATATCTGCTTCTATGAAAGGATGGGAGTATGCCTGTGAAAATCCTGAAGAAGCCGCTCAGATAGTATTTGAAGCTGGTTCTTCTGTATCATCCGACCATCAGGCATACATGGCTTCTGAAGTAAAGAAACTCGTTGAGACTGATACAAAGGGCAATACAGTTAATGAATACGGAAAAATGGATGAGGAAGCTATGCAGCAGACACTTGATCTTGCTAAGGAGTATATCTCCCTTGATGACAGCACAGCTGCTTCAAAGCTTCAGACACTTACACTTGATGATATAAGAGATACATCCTATTGGGAAGATGCTTCTGCTGATGATTTCGGCGATCCGGAAAAGACAAGCGTATCTGTACAGCTCAAATGGCTGCCGCAGTGCCAGTTCATGGGATACTATGTTGCAAAGGCAAAGGGTTACTATGATGAAGTTGGTCTTGATGTTGATATCGTTTCAGGCGGCGGAGACATCGGCGAAACAACGGCTGTAAACAACAGTACTGTTGATTTCGGTGTAACGTGGGTATCAAACCTTATCTCAGCTGATGCCGGAGGTATGGACCTTTTAGAGATAGCACAGGTTTATCAGAGATCAGGACTTGTACTTGTTTACAAAAAGTAATTGGAGGTAAGTTTTTATGGACATGATAATCAAAAACGGAACTATCGTCAATGCTGACGGAATATTCCGTGCAGATATAGGTATAAAGGACGGAAAGATATCAGTCATAGCTGATGATATAGATACAGCCGGATGCGAAAATATTGTTGATGCAAGCGGAAAGCTTGTACTTCCGGGAGCTATTGATGCACATACACATCTTGCAATGCCGTTTGGCGGTACTATATCATCTGATGATTACTTCGCAGGCACACGAGCAGCTGCCTGCGGAGGTACAACAACAGTATTCGATTTTGTATTGCAGGACTTCGGAGAAACAATGGTCGATGCTGTAAAACGCCGTGATGCACTCTGTGCGCCGGTCGCAGCAGTGGACTATTCCTACCATGTGGCAGTAAAGGACGTAAGCGGCGGACTTCTCGATTCGATTGAAGAATGTGTAGAATACGGAGTGCCGTCATTCAAGGTGTTCATGGTATATGATTTTGGAGTTACAGACGGTGTATTCTATCAGGTGCTCCAGAAGGCTAAGGAATGCGGAGCTCTTATAGGTGTACACGCTGAGAACAACGAGCTTGTGAACACGCTTACAAAGCAGTTTCTTTCAGAGGGCAAGACAAGTGCATGGTATCATTATATGTCACGTCCGGAATTTGTTGAAGGTGAGGCTGATGAAAGAGCTATACAATGGGCAAAGGCAGTCGGAGCACCTCTCTATATCGTACATCTTGCAAACAAGCAGGGCGTTGAAGCAGTTACAAAGGCTAAAGACGAAGGTTATACGATATATGCAGAAACTTGTCCGCAGTACCTTGAGTTTACCTGTGATGTCTATAAGCGTGAGGACGGACGTAATTTCGTATGTTCGCCTCCGATGAAGGGCGAGGAGAGCAGACAGGCACTCTGGGAAGCTATAAAGCGTGGCGATATTGATACTATAGCAACAGATCATTGCCCGTTCCAGTCATACGAAAAAGACTGGGGCAGGGACGACTTTACCAAGATACCAAATGGATGTGCCGGTATTGAAAATATGTATCCGTATATGCTTTCAGCTGCAAATACAGGAAAGATACCATTTACAAAGGCAGTTGAGATATGCTCAGCAAATCCTGCAAAGATATTCGGATGCAAGGATAAGGGCAGTATTTCTATAGGCAAGGATGCAGATATAGTTATTTATGACCAGTCGATAGATTTTACTATAACTAATGATAAAATGCATTCAGACTGCGACCATACGATATGGGAAGGCATCACAGTTCACGGCTATCCGGTACAGACCTATTCAAGAGGAAAGCTTGTTTATGATAACGGTGAATTTGTCGGTGAACAAGGCTGGGGCAAATTTGTCAAGTGCAGTTTGAAATGATTTGCACGGAGGTGCTGAAATGTTTAGGATAAAAGAAGAAGCGGCACGATGTCTGCTTTGTGCAGAGGCGGCTTGTACGAAAGCCTGCTCAAAAGGATATGATCCGGCACGAGCGGTAAGAGCTGTAAGATTTGAGAATGAAAAATGTGCCGCTGAGTATATTGATAAGATATCCTGTTCAGAATGCGGCGGAGAATGTGAAAACGTATGTGTTCATTACGATGCCTCCATTCGTATCAGGGAACTTGTTTCAAAGCTTCCTGATACGGAGACTTTCTCCGCTGAACCTGATCTTTCTATAGATTTCTGCGGAGTACATTGCGAAAATCCGTTTTTCCTGTCATCTTCCATCGTTGCGAGCAATTATGATATGTGTGCAAGAGCTTTTGAAATGGGGTGGGGAGGAGCTGTTTTCAAGACAGTAGGCTTTCTTATCCCTGAGGAAGTTTCACCGAGATTTGATGCTATCGGCAAAGAAGGTACACCATTTGTAGGTTTTAAGAATCTTGAACAGATATCAGATAAGCAGCTTGAATACAACCTTGATGTTTTCAGAAAACTGAAAAGAGACTATCCTGAAAAGATACTGGTCGTATCAATAATGGGACAGAATGATGATGAATGGATAAAGCTGACAAAGCTTGTATGTGAAGCTGGCGCTGATATGATCGAATGTAATTTCAGCTGTCCTCATATGAGCGGAAACGGTCTTGGTTCGGATGTAGGTCAGAACCCTGAGCTCGTCAAGCATTATACAGAACTTGTGAAGTCTGTTTCAACAGTTCCGGTGCTGGCAAAGATGACTCCGAATATCGGCAATATGGAGATACCGGCAATTGCAGCTGCTGAAGGCGGTGCTGACGGTATCGCAGCGATAAATACGATAAAAAGTCTTATCGGAGTTGATACTGAAACATTTGCAGGATATCCTTCAATAGGCGGAAAATGCGCTGTATCAGGATATTCCGGAAAAGCTGTAAAGCCTATCGCACTCAGATTCATCAATGATCTTGCACACTGCAAGGAGCTTGATAGTCTTGAACTCAGCGGTATGGGAGGAATAGAAACTTGGCATGATGCAATGGAATTTATTCTTCTTGGCTGTAGAAACATACAGGTCACAACAGCAGTAATGCAGTATGGCTACAGGATAATCGAGGATATCATATCAGGAACAAAACGCTATATGTCTGAGAAAGGCATAAGTAACATCTCGGAGCTTGTCGGTGCAGCGGTATCAAATATCATTCCGGCAGATGAACTTGACAGAAGCAGTATAGTTTATCCGCATTTTGACAAAAATTCATGCCTTGGATGCGGAAGATGTTATATTTCATGCAGTGATGCCGGACATCAGGCGATCGAAATGAAGGAAGGAAAAGCTGTTCTTCATGCATCAAAGTGTGTCGGCTGTCATCTCTGCAAGCTGGTATGTCCGGCAAACAGTATTTCAGATAAAAACAAAAGGATAAGCAAGAAGGTGAATTAATGGCTATCTCGTTGTTGCAGCTTTGTACAAACGCCGAAAGAAAATACTCAATGAAGCTCATTGCAGGCAGTGCAGGACTTGAAAACACTGTACGCTGGGTACATATGGTCGAAGACAGTGAAGTTCCGGATTTTCTTCATGGGAACGAACTTATTTTCACGACTGGCATAGGTCACACCGGAAGCGACTGGCTGAGAAATTTCACAGTCAGTCTCAGAAATAAAGGTGCAGTAGGGCTTGTTTTAAATATCGGGCCATACATAACCTATGTACCGTCGCAGGTGATAGTATTCTGTGAGCAGAACGGCTTCCCGCTTTTTACTATGCCGTGGGAAACGAAGATAATTGACATATCCTATGATTTCTGCCGCAGGATAATCGCAAATGAGAAAAAGGAAAGTTCGGTCGCAGATGCTTTCAGAACTATCATAAAAGCTCCGGAAAAATGCAGTGATTTTGCAGATGTGCTTAAACATTCCGGTTTTCGTACCAACAGCAGTTATACGGTAATAGCTGTCAGTATTTTCAAAGGTGAAAAACCTGTAACAGAGAGTATAGTCCGTTCATCTGACATGACATTGTGGCGGACACTTAAACATTCAAAGCAGCCGTCGGCATTGTTTATGTTAGGAAATCAGCTTATAGCCATAAGGCAGAATTGTACCAATGAGGAGATAGATAATTTCTGTGAATCTATACGTCCGATAACAGAAACTGAAAGTGATATGAGGTCGTATATCGGCATTTCAGACAGAGTAACAGGCTATTCTGATGTGTCATCAGCTTACAAGCAGGCGGAAGCGGCTATGGATACTGCAAGGATAAAATCAGCTGAGAGAAAGTTCTACAGCGATATCGGCGTGATGAAGGTGCTTTTCGGAGTGACTGACAAGAAGATACTCGAAGCCTTTGTGGAGGAAACTCTTGGTACGCTGAGAGATTATGACGATATACACGATACAAGCCTATGCAGTCTTCTCAGACAATATATCGAAATGAACGGCAGTGTTAATGAAGCAGCGGCAGCGGCAGGCGTACACCGGAATACTATCAATCATAAGATCAAGAATATCCGTGAGATACTCGGAACGGAACTTGATGATAAAACTAAAAATAAGCTTATGCTTGCATATCTTTCAAGAGATGTGCTTGAAATATATAAGAATCCTTTTTCATAGCGGTGAGACGATCTGATGTGAAAACAGGAATTAAGAATTGATCTATATTAACGGAGGTAAACGATCATGAGCAAGGAAACTATTAAATATAACCACTGTACATATAATCTTCAGTCATGGTCAAAGCAGAAGGGACTGAACCCTATACCGATAGAAAAGGCGGAGGGTATCTATATGTGGGATTTTGACGGCAGAAGATATACCGATATGTCTTCACAGCTTGTCAATCTCAATGTCGGTCACGGCAACCGTGCGATCATTGATGCGATAAAGGAGCAGGCTGAGAAATACTGCTACCTCTCACCGTCATACGGCAGCGAACCGAGAGGTGAGCTTGCAAAGATGATAATAGAGAGAATGCCTGACAATATGGGAAAGGTGTTCTTCACCAACGGCGGAGCTGATGCTAATGAAAATGCCGTAAAAATTGCGAGAATGTATACAGGCAGACAGAAGGTGTTCTCACGTTACAGAAGCTATCACGGTTCAACTTATGGTGCAGGAAATCTCACCGGCGAGCCGAGAAGATATCCTCTTGAACCTGGTGCTCCCGGATTTGTAAAGTTTTTCGATCCGTACATCTATCGTGAAGCACTTCCGTTCAAGACAGAAAAAGAAGCCTCTGATTACTATGTATCAAAGCTTCGTGAGCAGGTCATATATGAAGGTGCTGACAATGTTGCAGCTATCGTAATGGAGACCATAACCGGTTCAAACGGCGTTATCATTCCGCCGGACGGCTATTTGCAGGGAGTCCGCAGAATATGTGATGAATTTGGCATCGTTATGATCTGTGATGAGGTCATGGCTGGATTCGGACGTACAGGAAAGATGTTTGCATTTGAAAATTTCGATGTTAAGCCTGATATCGTAAGTTTTGCAAAGGGCGTTACCTGTGGATATGTACAGCTTGGCGGCGTTGCAGTAAGCAAGAAGATAGCTGAATTCTTTGATGACCATTTACTTTCATGCGGTCTTACCTACAGCGGACATCCTCTTGCCTGTGCAGCCGGAGTAGCCTGCCTGAAGTTCTATGACGAAGCACACATCCTTGATAATGTTAATAAGTCCGGAGCTGTACTGTCTGAATGCCTCAACGAGCTGAAGAATAAGCATGAAAGTGTCGGAGATGTACGCTGCATAGGCTTATTCTCTGCGATAGAACTCGTTAACGACAGAGATACCCGTGAACCTCTTGTACCTTACGGAAAAGATCCTGAGGGCAAGATGAAGAAGCTTATCGGAGCATTAAAGGAAAAAGGTTTTATGACATATTCACATGAGAATATGATACTTATCTCACCTCCCCTCATAATAACTGAAGAGCAGGTACGTGAGGAAATGGCTAAGGTAGATGAAGTGCTGGATATAGCTGACGAAATGGCTAAGAAAGGGTGAGCCTGATGGCTAAAGAGCATTATAGTGAAGCTGTAAAATGTAAGCTTTCGGATATTATAACCCCTGATGTATTCAGAACGATACTCTATGAACAGTCAAAACTTCCGCTTGGAATAACAGAGATACCTGTCGAGATAACTCTTAAAAAAGAGGCAGCTGATAAACTGAGCTTTCCTATACCGTCAGACGGTATAATATACGGCGTAGCAAGATTGAGAGATACTGTAAAGGAACGTTATGGTTCTGAGAACGCAAAGCTTTTTATCAACGACTGGGAGCATAAAGGTCTTGCTGTGTTTGAACTTGATAATGACATGGAAAAGGCATTCTATGTAGAGATCTCAGAGGTAATCGAACTGTTGGAAAACTGTTTGAGAGTACCGGAACACAGAATAAAAAAATAAAAAGTGTCTGAACATTATAATAATGCGGACATACTTTAATGAAAGGAATATATGTTATGTTTAAGTGCAGTGAAAAACGAATGGAAGATAAAATAACCACATTCAGCAAGTTCGGTGATGCAGGTCACGGCGGTATAACAAGATACTCACTGTCACCTGAGGCTGTAATGGCAAGAAATGAATTCAGAAAGCGCATGGAAGCTATCGGTGCGGTCATCGAGATCGACGACGTTGCAAATATGTATGCAACTATTCCCGGCAGTGATCCTGATGCAAAGCGTATTGTAATGGCTTCCCACTGCGACTCTGTTAAGAACGGCGGCAACTATGACGGTATACTTGGCGTTATGAGTGCAATGGAAGTTCTCGAAACAGTAGTATCTGAGAATATCCCGCACAAGCATCCGCTTACTGCAATGATCTGGACAAATGAAGAAGGTTCACTTTATCCGCCGGCAATGATGTGTTCAGGTATCGTATGCTATGATTATCTTCCTGAAG
>DEBW01000179.1:10878-12972 GCA_002348905.1 Ruminococcus flavefaciens
TCCCTGAAGATATCAGAAGCAAGTTCAGGTATGAGGACATGATGAAGTCTCAGAGTATTCTTGATCCGACAAAGACATTTGGCGAAGCTCTTGAAAATTCAGGCTTCAAGGGAGATAAAAAGTACAGACTTTCACCTGAAAATTACCTCTATATGTTTGAAACGCATATCGAACAGGGCCCGATACTTGAAGATGCCGGAAATGATATCGGCGTTGTAGACTGTGTACTCGGAATGTTCAACTATCGCCTTAAATTCTATGGTCAGACAACTCATGCGGGTACATTCCCTATGCCAAAAAGACTAGATGCATTCCTTGCAGCAGCTCAGGCACTGACATATCTTCATGAAGAGATAGATAAGCTTGGATACTCTGACCTTGTGTATACAACAGGTGAAGTTGTATGCCACCCATGTGTACATACCTGTGTACCGGATTTCTTCGATTTCTCATTTGATGCAAGACATGAGAAGCCGGAGGTGCTTGAAAAGGTGCTTGCAATTGTAAAGAGCTGTGCTGATAAGACATGGGCAGGCTGTAAATGCGAAGTTGAAAAGGCATGGAACAGAGATACAGTATACTGGGATAAGCAGCTTGTAAGCTATGTAAAAGCTGCTGCTGAGGAGTTAGGAGTAAGCCACCAGTACATCCACTCAGGTGCAGGACATGATGCACAGTTCGCAGCATATATGCTTCCTACAACAATGATCTTTGTTCAGTCAAAGGACGGACTCTCACATTGTGAGCCTGAGTTCTCATCAGTAAAGCACTGTACAGAAGGTGCAACAGTAATGCTCAATGCAGTGCTTAAAGCTGACAGCGAATAATAATATTATCATAAAATATTCCCCACCGGCAGGTGGGGAAAGCTTTAAAAGGAGATGTTTATATGAGTGCTGTATTTAGTGTGCCGAAGAAGCTTTTTACCGGCAGCGGATGCCTTTCACTTGCAGAAAATGATCTTTATTCAATGGGAAAAAAAGCTCTTATCGTTACCGGAAATCATGTTGTTAAGCTGAAGTGTTTCAGTAAAGTAATAGAGCTGCTTGAATCACACGGCGTTTCTTATACTATATTTACGGGTATTACCGGCGAACCTACCGATAAAATGATAACTGCCGGTGTTGAAGTTTATACAAAAGAAGGCTGCGACCATATCATTGCTGTGGGCGGAGGAAGTCCGCTTGATTCAATGAAAGCAATAGCCGCAATACTTGCAAATAAATGCCTTGTTTCTGAGCTTATGGGAAAGAATATCACAGGAAGTATGCCGCCGATGGCAGCTATCCCGACAACAGCCGGTACAGGTTCGGAGGCAACAAAGTTTACTGTTATAACCGATAGTGAAAAAGGCGTAAAAATGCTTCTGAGCGGCAGTTCGCTCATACCTGATATCGCAGTTGTTGATCCTTTGTTTACTGTGTCATCGCCGAAAAGTGTGACAGCATCTACCGGTCTTGATGCACTTACTCATGCAATAGAATCATATACCTCACGAAAGGCACAGCCTCTGACAAATACAGTAGCACTTGATGCCGTCAGGAGAATTTTCAGATATCTTCCTGCGGCGTATAAAGACGGTACTGATGTGGAGGCAAGGGAACAGATGTCCATTGCTGCTCTTGAAGCCGGCATGGCGATAAATAATGCATCTGTAACGCTTGTACACGGCATGAGCAGACCTATAGGAGCACTTTTCCACGTTCCGCACGGACTGTCAAATGCTATGCTGCTGGAAAAGTGTATCAGTTTTGCCATAGACGGTGCGTATGATAAATTTGCTGAACTTGGAAGAAGTATAGGAGCAGCATCTGCTGAGGCTACTGATAAAGAAAGTGCAGAGGCATTTGTGAAAGCTATAGCTGAACTTTGTGAGATATGTGAAGTTCCGACTCTTGATAGTTACGGCATAGACAAAGAGGAATTTCTTTCGATGACTGAAAAAATGGCGGATGACGCTATAACGAGCGGAAGTCCTGCAAATACAATTAAAGAGATAGGCAGGAATGACATTATAAATATTTATCATTCACTCTGGAAATGAAATATAGATAACAAAAAGACCTCCTATGGTTTCTATTATACCATAGGAGG
>DEBW01000179.1:13109-13466 GCA_002348905.1 Ruminococcus flavefaciens
GTATAATATTTGTTAGTTAATACTTACTTTTATTCCATTATTGAGTATCTATGAAGGTGCTTGAAATGGATATCTTTTTGATATAATATTAGTATTAGCTAACAAAATATCTATACATTTATCTGTAAACTGGTATGTATATTGACAAGGAGAGGTTAGTGTGAGTAAAGAGCAGTTAAAAAATGAAGTTGAAAAAATCGTATTTCAGGTTGGATGCCCTAATGATCCGAATGAGAATTTTTCGGTTGAAAATTTCCTTCTGAATATGGATTCGCTGAAGTTTATTGAACTTGTTACAGCAGTTGAAAATCATTTCAGCATTACAATGAGCAGTGATGAAATGATGAAGTTCAAGAG
>DEBW01000179.1:13490-22011 GCA_002348905.1 Ruminococcus flavefaciens
TATGCCTGCTATTGTAGATACTATAGGTGACAGGATCATGTCATAAGCGGTGATATAGAAGATGTTTGATAAAAAAATCTTAATGCCTCACCAGTATTTCTATCCGCATATGGATCTTATACAAGACCGGTGCAGCGGTGATGCTTCGGGAATAATTGAAAAGATACGGAATTATAACGGCAAGAGAAAAGCGATGATATATATACATATTCCGTACTGTGATTCAAAATGCAATTTCTGCGGATTTGACAAACAGTATAATTACGAAACCATGGATATGTATACTGACCGCCTGATACAGGAACTTGAAATGTATTCTTCCAATATATTTGAAATTGAAAGCGTACATTTTGGCGGAGGGACTCCGACATTGCTGAACGGCGATCAGCTTCGCAGGATCCTTGGCTGTATAAGGAAGAATTATGATCTTACAGATGATATGTGCGTACATATGGAAGGTTCTTGTACGTCACTTTATCGTGAAGACATTATCAGATTCATTCTTGAAGAAAAAATTGCAAGAGTCTCTACAGGAATACAGACGTTTCATCGCCCTTTGAGAGATATATTTGCTCAGAAGGCTACACTGGAAGAGGTTTATCTGACTCTTACAACGCTGAAAAAGAACAATATAATCGTTCATGGGGATATACTTTACGGCTATCCGCAGTTTCCTGAGATCGGGGATGAGACTGAAGCAGTGCTTTCAGATGTCAGAGAAGCGATACGAATGGGACTTGACGGCATAGATTTTTCGCCTGTTTTTCCGTACAGCAATAATCTTGAAAGGATGATGAAGGAATGCGGCGCAGCCGTTCCGTCTACTGAGAAAATGCTGGTGATGATGAACAAAGGCAAGGAACTTATGACGGCGACAGGATATGCTCATGAAACTTGTTATTGCTTTGTCAAGCGTGGAAAAATAATAATGGAATCAAACTATTACGGCGGTATAAACGAAATGCCTGATTGTATTGCTGTTGGTTCGGGATCGCTTGGAAATGTTTGTGGTTTCAAATACAGAAATCATGCTTTCAACAGGTATATGAACTGTGAGTTCCCCGGATATCTCCAGTTAAAGGAGCTTACTGATTCAGAGGTCGAAAATATGCGTATAATCGGCTGGCCTAAACTGTTCAGCCTGTCAAAGGATCTTCTTACTGAACGTTCATATGAACAAATACGTCCTGCAATGAAACTTCTTATCAGCAAGGGACTTGTAATTGAAAAAGAGGATTCATTTGTAATGAGCGAAGATGCAAAATACTATGCAGATAATATTTACTTCATGATGCTTCCTGAAAAAGAGCGAAAAGTTGTAGAGGAACAATTGAAAATACTTGTTTATGAAAGTGAGAATGTAAATTGTAATGAAAATATTTTATGGAACAGCGGAAATTGGCGAAGGTGAGATAGAATCGCTTATTAAAAAAGGTGAAGATATCCTTTCTGTTTACGGTGATATCAAAAACAAGGTGGTTGTTTGCAGATCATCAGAACAAAAGGGAAATATCCTTCAATGGAAGCTTTCTCAGCGGATGGGATTTGTACCGATGTTTACGGCACCTGATTTTCATCCCGAAACTTCCTATGCACACAGATGCTATGATATAGATATCATACTTGACTGGAAAAACAACGGATGGGAGACTCATCAGCTGGAGCGTTCACCTCAGGCTGTACACCTTGAACTTCCTCAATATGGCATAATCCAGATGACTTCTGCAACTACCGGTGAAGCGAAAATGGTTCTCAGGACGGTTGATGATATAAAGGCGGAAACCAAGAGGTATCAGGAACATATGAATTTTAGATCAGGTGACAGGTTTATGACTATGGCTCCTTTTTATCATTCATATGCATTTTTTTGCGTCCTTCTTATGTGTGAACTGAACGATGCCGATCTTGTTATACCAGATATTATAATTCCCCGCAGACTTATTGAACTGTGTGGGCTTATGAAGGTGAACTGTCTCTATGCCATACCGTATATTTTAGATAAGATGACAGAAGTGAATAATTTTGATTCATTTGGAAATGAAATGAAAGTCATAATGTCAACTGCACAGGCTGTATCACCTGAACTGGATAATAAGTTTATGAATAAATTCGGTTATCATATTTCTTCACAGTACGGCAGTACCGAGGTCGGATGCACGGCAATGAATTCTGCTGAAGACGGCGGATGGCTTACACCACTTTCAGGTATAAGATTCAAAACTTTCAAAAATAATGCTGGACAGGATCAGCTTATTATTGATACAGGCAAAACAGGAGGGTATTATATACTTCCCGATAAGATCGAGTGTATTCATGAAAAAGGCTTCCGTACAAGTGATGTTGCCGAATTAAGAGAAAACGGAAGTGTAAGGATACTCGGCAGAGCTGACAGAGTTCTGATACGCACGGGTGAAAAACTTGATGCAGGATTTGTTGAGAAAATACTTGAAGGATTTGAAGATATTCAGAAGACTGTGATAAATCTGAATGATCGTAATGAGCTTATATGCAACTATTCCACATTCAGCAGAAAAACGGCAGATGTATCATTATGGAAGAATTATTGCAGCGAAAAGCTTCTTTCGTATCAGATACCTGAGTATTTTGTATATGATACGTCACTGGAGGCTTCGGGAACAAGCTGGAAAGAGACAGGAAGAAAGGTAAAAAAATGAAAGTTATAGTATTTCCAAATGCAGGAACGTTTGCTTCATCATTTGAGTTTCTCAGGGATATGATGCCTGAACTTGATGTGGTTTTATATGAATATGCAGGGCATGGTTCAAGGTGTGAAGAACCGCCTTACGGAACGTTTGAAGAAATGACAGAGGCTATTGCGGCGGATATCGCAGATAAGTACAAGGGTGCTGATATAGGACTTATTGGTCATTGCATGGGCAGTTATACCGCATATGAAGTTACACTGCTCCTTTGCAGGAAATATGGCATCGAACCGAAGTTTCTGATAATATCGGGAAGTGTTCCGCCTGATGAGTTTGACAAACGTGACAAGATATTTGATTCGGATGAAAAATTCCTTGAATATATGCTTTCTGTTGACGGTATAACAAGTGAAGTCAGAAATAATAATGTTCTTCTCAGAGCATTTTTGCCTCTTGTCAGAAAAGATGCCGAGCGTCTGCACAGGTTTATTCCGCATCAGCTTTCTGAATCTGAAAAACTGAATGTTCCTGTTGGCGTTGTATACGGAAATGCTGACAGGGAAATAAAGGCTGAGACAATTGATAACTGGAAAAAATGCACCAATAGATATATCGGTTCGACAGCTTTGCAGGGAGATCATTTCTATTTGTTCAATGATAACGAATCAGCTGTAAAGGCAATTCGTGAACAGATAAGGGATGCTCTTTTTATGGGAGTTCATGACCTCAGTACACTGTTGGAGAACAATTCACTTGCGTATGAAAAAAGACCGTTTATCCAGTATAAGGAAAACGGCGGTATAAAAGCTGTGACATTCAGAGAGTTCAGAGGAGATGTCAATGCCTTTTCACACTATCTGAGCGAACAGGGATTATGCGGAAAACATATATCGCTGATAGGCGATTCTACATATTGTTTCTTTACTGCATATTATGCGGCAGCGATAGTTCCTGCTGTTATTACGGCAATAGACAATAAGTTCACTTCATCTGAAATCTGCGATATATTAGTAAGAAGCGATGCGGAATACATTATATATCAGAAGGAATATGCTGACAGGGTGCTTCCTGCAGTCAGGGACAGCAAAAGAAATATCAGGACACTGTGTATGGATGAGATGCCGGAATTGTTCGGGAAATATCCGAAAGAACCGCTTGAATCACCTATAGATGCAGATAAGGAAGTTACTATCCTGTATACATCCGGAACAACAGGAAAAAGCAAAGGCGTAATGCTTTCAACCAATAATATACTCGATAATCTTGGCGCAGTAAGAATAGAATCAGGCTGGAACGGCGAAAATACTTCATGGCTTTCGATACTTCCGAATCATCATATCTACTGCCTTACTGTTGATTTCTTTTTTGCTTACATATGCGGAATAACTTTATCATTATCGGACATGAATCATATGATAGAGGATATTTCACTTTTTAAGGCAAAGAAGATACTGACTGTTCCTATGATCCTCAAATATTTCCTTTATAATCTCAGAATGACTGAAAAAAGGAATCCGGGTTTAAGCAAAACAGAAGTCAAAAACAAACTTTTGTGTGAAGAATTCTGCGGATTCTGCTGTGCTGCCGCATTCCTTGAAGATGAGATCAAAAGCGCAGTTGAGGAATATGGGGTTGTTGTAACTCAGGGATATGGTATGACTGAGTGTACATCTCATATTGCTTGTGATTCGCTCAGCGGCTATAGACCAGGTTCAGTGGGAAAAGTACTTGGCAAGCTTGATTTTAAGATCGTGGATAATGAGATATGGACAAAGGGCGCAGGAGTAATGCTTGGATACTACAAGGATGAAAAGGCTACAGCAGAAGTTCTTGAAGACGGATGGCTGAAAACAGGCGACCTTGGATATCTTGACGAAGATGGCTGGCTCTATCTTACAGGAAGAAAAAAGAATCTTATCATTCTTAGCAACGGAGAGAATATTTCACCGGAAGAACTTGAACAGCTCATAGAAAGATGCGAATATGTCAGCGAAGTTCTTGTACTTGATAAAAATGATGTGCTTACTGCCGTGATCTATCCTCAGATGGCGTATATAGAAAAGCTTGGCGAGGAAAATGTCAAAAATGCAATAAGAACTCATATTGAGAAATGCAACAAAGATATTGCTTCTTATAAGCAGATACGCAGTGTTGTATTCAGGGATAAAGAATTTGAAAAGACAAACAGCAGAAAAATAAAGAGATTTTTATATAATAAATAACGGAGGCTATTATGCATACTGAAACTGAAACAAAGATGATGGAAATATGGAAGGAAATTCTCGAAAACGATAATATCGGTTATGAGGATAATTTCTTTGAGGTAGGCGGAAATTCACTGAATGCAATGTCACTTCTTGATCGTATGCAGGAAGAGTTCAATATTGAGATCTCAGTTGCTGATCTTTTTGATTGCAGAAATATATGTGAATTTTCAGCGGTTGTTGATAATTATCTGAAAGAGGTATGATTATGGAACAAGGTAAGAAACTGCGTTTACTGTGTATACCGCCGTCGGCTACTTCTGCTATGATGTATCTGAAATGGCAGGAGCATTTTCCGGAGAATATTGAGATAGTTCCTATTGAACTTCCTGGAAAGGGAACTAAATTCAGAGAAAAAATGGCTGACAGCATTGATGAGATAACAGACAGGATAATTGACGAGATAAAGGAAAAAGCCGGAAATGAAAACTATGCTTTGTTCGGATTCTGCTCAGGTTCGGTTATTGCTTTTGATCTGATGCAGAAGCTGATGAAACAGGGATTCAGAGAGCCTGAATACTTCATAGCAGCTTCAAGCCGTGATCCTGCCGATCAGATATCAACACCGTCTGCACTTGAAGTCTCTGATGAATCATTGAAAAAAATGTTTATGAATATCTTTCAGTTCAAGGTGGATGCTGATAATGATAAAAATATGTGTGAATTTATCGGACTTCTGCATCCTGAATCAACTAAGGAGCTTGAAGATATGAATGATGATAAGTTCCTTAAAGCGATAGATGAGGATACGGAAGAAGGCAGAAAAGCTGTTGCTGCATTAAGACGCAGTCTTGAGGTATTCAGAAAGGATTCTGCAATGCTCCACAGCTATATCGTTCCGAAGGATATCCGTAAATTCAATATGCCTGTTACGATGATACACGGAAAATACGATGCACTTGTAAAAAGAAGTGAAGTAAACAAATGGAAGAAATACTGCAATAATTCGTTTGATGTTAAAATGATAAACGGCGGACATCTTGCAGTGTTTGACAATTATGAAGGCGCTATAGAAGCAATAAAGGAGACGATACTGTGAAGCTTATAACCTTGCCTCATGCAGGCGGATTCGGTAATTTTTATCGTCCGCTCAAAGCACTTGAAAGCGAATCATTAAGTGTAATAAACTACGAATATCCGGGACACGGTTCACGTTTCAGGGAAACACTGTTTACTGATGCTGACAGTGCTGTGAAGTTAGTTTATGATGAACTTTTTAATGATGATGAGGATGTGATACTTTTCGGACACAGTATGGGGGCTTTTTTAGCAGAAGAGCTTGCAGTTGAGCTTCAGGGAAATGGCAGGGAAGATATTCTTTCGGGAATAATTGTATCCGCAGCACTTCCTTGTTCTTATTACAAGCCCTGCGGAGTAGACCTGAAAAGCATTGATGCAGTAAAAGCATATCTTGAAGAACTTGGCGGAACTGCATCAGCGGTAACTCAAAATAAATCGTTTATGGAACTTTATCTGAAAGTAGTAACGGCTGATCTCGGATTATTTGATACTTATCATTTTCGCCTTCCTGACGAACCGTTCAGATGTTTCCTGAGAGTGTTGTATGCTGAAGATGACAAGTATATCAATCCTATATCCGCAATGTCGGAATGGTCGGCTTTTTCTGAAAATTACCTTGGTGCTGCGATATATAAAGGCGGTCACTTCTATATCTCCGATCAGTGGGAAAGTGTTGTCAGTGAGGTTGGCAAGGTTATAAAAATGGCAGAAAAATACAAGGAGAGAGCTGTCAGATGAATAATGATGTATTATACTGGTCGGCAGGTGTGCCGTTCAGAATTGATAATAATAAGGTTATTGCAGGTGCGCTGAAATTTTCATACGGTTCTGAATTATTTCCCGAATTATATTATCTGACTGTTAATGGAATAAGCAAAAACGATCTGATCGGGCATTTTAAAGGAAATAAAAAAGCAGCAGCACTTATAAGAGAACTGATTTCGGCAAGGGTGCTGATAAAAGGCGTACCAAGGCTTAATGAAATGTTTTACGGTCTTTCACCGTATACGGCTACTCTTCGTGATGAGGAGCTTTATCTTGATCCTGACAAGCTGGAAGCTGCAAAGAATAAAATAGTAAACCGCAATATCTGCGGTGATTTGCAGACTGTTCCGGTTCGTATGGAAGATACGCAGATACCAGATCATTTACGTTCACATTGTTCGACACGCAGCTTTGATGCGGACAAAAAAATAGGATTTGATGAACTATCAGCTTTTCTGGCGGTATTCCGTGACAATAAGTTCAGAAAAAATGCAAGGTTCTATCCAAGTGCAGGCGGACTTTATCCAATTGATATATACCTGTGTATAAAAGAAAAGAGAGTCGATAAGCTTGAAAAGGGAATGTACTACTATTGTCCGGTTAATAATTCGCTCTATAAGCTTAGTGACTGCATAATTGAAGAATCTTTTCATTATCCGACTAACCGTGAGATCTATTCATCATCTGCCGTAAGTGTACTTATGGTATATAACAGCGGATGCAATATGCCTAAGTACAGTTATAAAGGATATGCATATGCACTTCTTGACTGCGGGATAATGACTGAACTTCTATACACAGAGGTCAGCAGACTTGGAGCAGGATGCTGTTCTATTGGTGATATGGATTTCGGAAAAGTTGAGGAAATGCTCGGATTGCCTCCTGAATCTGTGATGCTGCATACAATTGAAATAGGACCTAAATGATATGGAATATTGGAAAGGCGGTAATAAATTGAAGTATCCGATGACAAGTATGCAGAAAGCGTACTATATTGGCAGACAGATAGCAGAAATATCAACAAAGGTATTGTATTCTGTTGTAATGGATAAGGATATCAGAAGATTGGAGACAGCGCTGAATAAAGTAGTTATGGAACAGCCTGCCCTGAGAACGGTATTTACTGATACTTATGAGCAGGAAGTGATCGAACATCCTGAGTATTACCATATACGTGAGGAAGATATCACCGGGATGACTGCTGAGGAACAGGAAAAATACCTTGATGATGTATTTGAAGCTGAAAAGAAGAATAACAGTGATCCTTCGGTATGGCCGTTGTTTTCAGTAAGTGCATATAAAACCGGTGAAACTGAATATACCGTATTTATGGAATTTGATATGCTTGTATGCGACGGTATAAGCTTTAAGATATTTGCCGAACAGCTCAGGAAACATTATAATGATGAAAATTATTCTGTACCTGAAAATATGGCGTTTTTTGATTATGTAACACGCAAGACTTCAAAGGATGCTCAATATGAAAAAGACAGGAAATTCTGGGAGAAGAAAATTGCAGATTTCCCTTCGGCACCGTTATTCGGAACGGAATATTCAGTTCGGCAGTCTGTATTCTCAAGAAAAAGCTTAACTTTGTCGGAGAAACGGCTTAATGAAATTGAAGCCGAAGCAAACAAGCACCATGTAACTGCACCGACATATCTTCTTGCGGCATATGCAAAGACCATTGCGCTTTATTCTGGTCAGAAACGTTTTACGCTTGATCTTCCTGTATTCGACAGGAATGAAAAAGAAATGTCTGTCATAGGCGATTTTACAGCTGTAATTCTGCTTGCAATTGAGAATGCA
>DEBW01000179.1:22043-22621 GCA_002348905.1 Ruminococcus flavefaciens
CGTGATATACAGATCGGAACGATCGAAGCCATGATGCATAAGCGTGTGGACGGAACGGAGATAATGGAGATGCTGTCTGCTGAACACGGAAAGGACAGAGCACTGTTCCCGATAGTGTTCACAAGCATGATCTATAAAAATATGCAGCTGAATATGGATATGAACAGTAAGATAAGGGGATACAGTCAGACATCAAATGTTTACCTTGACTGCCAGATATCTTTTGATAATGGCAGACTTACTGTTAACTGGGATTATGACAGCGGTTATTTCAAGGAACAGCTTATTTCCGATATGTTTGGTACATTCTCGGCATTCCTTGAAGGCAGGACAGAACGTATTGGTGTAAGTGAGGAATACATTGAGAAAGTAAAAAAATACAATGATGTCAGAAATGATGAGTTCAGGGGGAAAGACCTTCTGAGCGGTATTCTTGGAAAAATGACGGAATATCCTGAAAGAACAGCTGTAAAGGACAGTGAAAAAAGCTGGACATATTCTCAGCTTAAAGAGTATTCTGCTGCTGCTTGTGCATATTTCAGAAGTAAAGGGATGAAAAAAGGCAGTAAGGTAATTAT
>DEBW01000179.1:22658-36762 GCA_002348905.1 Ruminococcus flavefaciens
AAGCGGCTACAGAAAGTGTGAAACTGTAGGCTGTATTCTCGGAATACTTATGGGAGGCGGTGTGTATGTACCTATAGATCCGTCGATGCCATCAGAAAGAAAAAAATACATTATTGATCTTTGTGATGGATTTTATGCTGATGAAAGTGAGATTGATGAAATAAAAACTGAAAATATTCCTTTGCAGCCATGCGGGATATCTTCTGATGATGAAGCGTATATTATTTTTACGTCAGGAAGTACAGGTGTGCCAAAGGGCGTTGTTATAACTCATGGTGCTGTCATGAATACAATTGCCGCTGTAAACAGGCTTTTTGATGTGACTGAAAAAGATGTTTTCCTATGTGTTTCATCATTTGGCTTCGACCTGTCTGTGTATGATATTTTCGGTTCGCTCAGTGAAGGTGCAGAGCTTGTTTTAACCGAAGACAGCAGGGATGTATGTGGACTTCATAGGTATATATCAGATGAAGGTGTAACGATACTGAATATAGTTCCTGCTTTGATGCAGATATATATTGATTCACTGGATAAAAAGAGATACAGCTTTGAAAATCCTGATGAAGTTGATTTTGATGACAGGGTAAGTCTCAGAACAGTGATAATGAGCGGAGATAATATACCGCCGTCACTTCCTGCGAAGATATATGAAGCATATGAAAATTGCATGGTTTACAGCGGAGGCGGTGCTACAGAATGCGGAATATGGTCAATCTATTATCCGATACCTAAAAAATGGGATACATCTGTAAAAATACCATATGGTTATCCGCTGCCTAATCAGGAAATATATATACTTGATGATAATATGGAGCTTTGTCCCGAAAGTACTCCGGGAAATATCTGTATAAGCGGTGAAGGAATTGCCAAAGGTTATTTCAGGGATGTTGAAAAGACAAAGGCTGCGTTTGTTGAGAGCAGAAAATTCGGAAGAGTTTATATTACAGGCGATATCGGTGTTATGAACAGTGAAGGATATGTTGATTTCAACGGAAGAAAAGATACGCAGGTAAAATTGAATGGCTTCAGAATAGAACTTGGTGAAATAGAAACAGTGTTCAAGCATAATAAGATGATTGACCAGTGTGCGGCAGTCTTGAAGAAAAATCGTTACGATCATCTGATAATTGCAGTATATTATACATCATCTGTTCAGCTTTCACCGGATGATCTGAGATCTAAGGTATCAGGCACACTGCCTTCGTACATGATACCGTCTGTCATTAGTCAGCTTGATGAAATGCCGCTTACAGCAAACAATAAAATTGACAGAAAAAAGCTTGTGAATATGAATGATGCTGTTGAGATATCGCATAAAAAAGAGAAATTAACAGAGAAGGAGAAGAACATTTCAGATATTCTTTTCCGTTCAACAGGCTTTAAAGATATAAGTGTCAATGAAGATCTGTTTGAGGTCGGTTTTGATTCACTCAATGCAATATCATTTTATAGTGAGCTTAAAGAGAACTATGATATCAGCCTTAATATGATATTCCAGTATCATACTATCCGTGAACTTGCAGAGAAGCTGAATGTCAGGGATGATAAAAGACAGCTTGAACATATCGAAAGAATGAAGCGTCAGGCTGTATTTGAAAATGATGACCGGGAAGCACAGGAAAAATTGACTGAGGCATATACCGAATATCTGAATAAAACAGATAAGGAAGTTCCTGTGTTTGCTGAAAGGATAAATAATGAGAAAACTCATTCAGGCATGAATGTTTTAATTACGGGTGCCACAGGTTTTATAGGTGCATACCTTGTGAAAACACTTCTTGAACAAACCGATTTCCATATATACTGTATCATCAGGGGAGAAGATGTGTCTGCTAAAATAGAAGATAATCTCGGCTTTTATTTTGGTTCGGGCTATTATACTGAGAATAAAAGCAGGATCACTGTCATTCACGGTGATATTGCAGATGATAAAATGGGAATCAGTGATGAAGTGTACAGAATGCTGCTTGAACAGGTCAATGTTGTTTATCATTGTGCCGCTAAAGTATCACATTACGGGATCAAAGAAGATTTTATCAGAAATAATGTTGATGCATCGGAAAATATACTAAGATTCTGCCTTGAATCAGCAAATTCAAAATGCGTGATCGTTTCGACTACAAGACTTCTTTATACTGACAAGGAACAGGAATACTATCTGTATACAGAAGATACGCAGGCTGAATCATGCCATCCGAGAGAGCTTTATGCCGAGTCCAAAATTGAAGTTGAAAAGCTGGTGAAGCATTACCGTGAACTTGGTGTCAATGCAAGCATAATGCGAGTTGGAACGGTAATGGCTGAATACAGCACAGGAAAATTCCAGAAGAACATTGATGCCAATGCATTTTATATAGTTATGAAGGCTTTGTTCAGATTGAAAATGTTTCCTGCAATCGAAACGGAAATACTTGATTTTTCGTTCGTTGACAGTGTTGCCGAAGCGATGCTCAGGCTTTCTGTTGATTATGACTGCTGTAATGAAACGTTTCACATATTTAATAATGATAAACTCAGTGAAGTGGATTTCTATACATTGCTTCACAAGGCAGGACTGCCGGAGGATATAAAGCTTTTGCCGTTTGATGAGTATTATGACGCTATTTATGATATGTATATAAATCATAGAAATAAGCTGATAATTGATGATATCCTGCTTCATGCAGGTACATATATATCATTTGACGGTGATATAAGCATGACCGCCGCAGACAGAACGGAAATGATACTGAAAATGACAGGTTTCCGCTGGCCGAAAGCTGATGAGATCTATGTAAAAAAGATGCTTGACTATGGAAAAAGCATCGGTTATTTTGAATTTGCTGACTGAGCATCGAAAGGAAATACAAATGGGAAATATAATATCATCATTTAAGCATTTATTCAAAACGCAGAAAAGCAGTGAGCAGTATTATGAAGCTATGAATACGGACATTACAGGACTTGGCGGACATAACAGCAAATGCTGGATGAATGTCGGGTACTGGGAGAAAGCAGAGTATTATAATGATGCGAATGAAGCACTTGCAGATAAACTCGCTGAATTCTGTCATTTTTCAAGCGGAAGTAATCTGCTTGATGTTGGCTGCGGCTGCGGTGAGCAAGACTTCTACTGGAAAAAGTGCTTTCCTCAGCTTAATATCCACGCTATGGACATAACTCCTCTGCATATAAAAATTGCTAAAAAAAGAGCTGAAACAGAAAAGAGCAATATCAGATTTGCAGTCGGAAATGCCTGCGACCTTGGATTTGAAAATGAAACTTTTGACAGAGTAGCTGCACTTGACTGTGCATATCATTTTGATCCCCGTGAGCAATTCATGCATGAGGCATTTCGTGTTTTAAAAAAAGGCGGATATTATTCTGCTTCTGAGATGCTGCCGATAAAAGGCGAAGAAATAATGCAGAATCAGCAGATCAAAGGCAGAAAAGGTCTGTTCATTCCTGATGCGAATATGTATACGATAGAACAATACAAGGCAAAACTGGAAAAGGCTGGATTTGTCGATGTGAAGTATGAGGCTGTCGGACATATCGTTTATAAGGGACTTGCTATGTACTTCCTGACAAGGTATCTTCATTTCAGAAAGCCGATTGAAAAGGTGCGTGTAAAATTCAATCACAATAAGTGGCAGGAGATATTTGTAGGTATGTTCGATTTCCTTTACGGAACACAGGAATACTATTTTATAAGCGCAAGAAAACCTTGAATTATTGTCTTTAAGAGGAAATGAAGAATATGAAAAATTATCATTTATGGAATCCGTGTACTGACGTTGAAGATATTGCTGAAATGGTAGATATCGGACCAATCTGTATTGCAGGTGGTAAGGGCGTATATGTTTATAACAGGCAGGGAAAGCGTTACCTTAATGCAGGCGGTTCACTCTGGAACGTGGCTGTCGGACACGGACGTCAGGAACTGTGTGATGCTGCATCGGAACAAATGCAAAAACTTGCTTATGCTTCCTGTCATGAACAGACAAATGATCCCGCAATGAAACTTGCCGAAAAGCTTTGCAGTATGAGCGGAAATTATTATGATATGGCTTATTTTGCTTCAAACGGTGCTGATGCGGTGGAAACTGCCATAAAAACTTCAAGGCAGTATTTCCGTCAGCATTCAGACAAGACATTTCATGATAAATACAAGATCATTTCTTTTGAGGGATGCTATCATGGAGCTTCATATGGTGCGATATCCACTTCTACAGATCCGGTCGACGAAGAAATGTACGGTCCGCTGCTTGATGGATTCCTGAAGGTCAAACCTCCGTTTGCGTATCACGGAGCTTATGGTACGACCGAACAGACGGAATGTGAGAAAAGATGCCTTGAAGCTGTAAGGAAACTTATATCAGATGAAAACAGCAATACAATTGCCGCTTTTATAGCTGAACCTGTCATGGGATGTGCAGGCGTGATACCATTTTCTGATGAGTTTTTCGTTTCGCTTATCAGACTTCTTCATGAAAATCATATTCTGTTTATAGCTGATGAAGTGACCACAGGATTCGGACGTACAGGAAGAATGTTTGTGAGTGAAGCATGGGAAGAAAGACCTGATATGATGTGCCTGAGCAAAGGCTTGATAAGTGGATATCTGCCGCTGTCAGCAATGCTTGCCACTGAAAAAGTGTTCAGAAATTTCCGTGGAAAAGGAAAAAGGCTCGAACACGGATATACCGCCAGCGGTCACCCTGTGTGCTGTGCGGTCGCACTGAAAAATATAGAAATAATCGAACAGGAAGAACTTTGCCGTAATTCTGCCGAAGTAGGGGAGTATCTATTCAATAAGCTCAGCGAACTCAAAAGTATCAGACCGGCAATAGGTGATCTCAGAGGAAGAGGACTAATGATCGGTATTGAGCTTGTTGATCCTGATGACAAAACGCCTCTTAAAGCAGATGATACATTCAAAATTATGATGGATACGGCGATGCTGGGTGTATTAATGTACTATGATAAGAATATCCTCGGATTATTTCCACCATTGATACTGACGAAGGAACAAGCAGACGAAATAGTTTCGGTACTTGAAAAAACACTTGATATATCCAAAAGCGGACTCAGAAAACGACGTATGAGAATGATGAAAATTCTTTCTGAGCGTATGCTCAGACAAAAGGAAGGAAAATAAATATGTTGCTTGAAGTAAAAGAACTTGTGAAGAAATATGGTGAAGGAAGCAATGAATTCTGTGCTGTAGATCATGCTGATATGAATGTAAACGAAGGTGAGATATGTGTTATCCTCGGACAGAGCGGATCGGGAAAATCAACGCTTCTCAATATAATCGGCGGTATCGAAACAGCTGACAGTGGAAGTGTTATTATTGACGGTACTGATATTACCAGACTTAATCAGAAGAAGCTTGCGCTTGAAAGAAGAAAAACTATTGGCTATATTTTTCAGTTCTATAATCTTGTGCCGAATCTTAACGTCAGAGAGAATATAAGAGTATGTGAATATCTTACGAAGAAGCCTCTTGAACTTGAGATGCTTATAAACACTCTCGGTCTGAAAGAACATCAGGATAAATTCCCGAACCAGCTTTCCGGAGGTCAGCAGCAAAGATGTGCTGTTGCGAGAGCACTTATAAAGAATCCGAGACTGTTGCTTTGTGATGAACCGACAGGTGCACTTGACTATAAAACATCAAAGGAAATGCTCAGTCTGCTTTGTGAGATAAACGAGAAGTATAATACAACTATTCTTATCGTTACACATAATGAAAAAATAGCTGAACTTGCACATCGTATCATTCGTGTCAAGGACGGAAAAATAACCGAACAGTCTGAAAATAAGAATATCAGAACAGTTGAAGAAATTGATTGGTAAAGGGGATGAAAGCAATGATACTTTATAAGAGAATCCCCCATCTTTTTCGTGAAGATATTTTCAGAAACCTCATGCTTATGATACTTATCGTTGCAGGTATGTCTGTTGTCCTTGGAGGCGCAATAGGAAATGCGGCAATTATCGAAACAAACAAGGAAGTACGAAGCATCAGTGCTGTAGAATCCGGTAACTTTACTCTTTTTGCCGAAGCAGATGATGATACTATGAAAAAGCTTAAAGATAAAGGCAATATTGTTGAAGAACAATTTTATACGGACGTAAGTGCTGAAAACGGAAAAACTCTCAGAATCTTCAAAAATCGTAAGAAAATAGACCTTCTCAATATCATCAGCGGTACAAAGGCTTCATCTGATAATGAGATAGTTCTTGAAAAGCATTTTGCAGAAAAGAACAACTGTACTGTAGGTTCAGATATAAAAGCAGGCGGCAAGAATTTTAAAGTTGCCGGCATTTGTTCTGTGCCTGATTATACTTATGTCAAGAAAAATCCTTCTGACCTTAACTCAGATACATCAAAATTCAGCGTTGCCTTTGTTACAGACAAGACATTTGATGATATTACAGAAACCCCTGTATACAGCTATGCATACATACTCGGAGAAAACTGTGCAAACAAGGATGTAAAGACGATACTTTCCGATTCGGGACTTATAAAATCTATACTTATCAAGGAAAACAATACAAGAATAAATGCCTATGAGGATGATTGCAGTCTCATGAAAAATGCCTCAATGCTTACGGGCGTTATTTTTATGATACTTATTGCATATATACTTACTATATTCGTAAAAAGCATAGTAGAAAACGAAAAGTCGGTTATCGGTACACTTTATTCGCTTGGATATCTGCGAGGAGAGCTTATTCGTATGTATATGCTTCTCCCTGTGATGCTGGTGCTTTTGAGTTCTGTAATAAGCATATTTACAGGATATTATGTTACAAGTGATCTTCTTGCTGCTGACAGTATAGACCTTTATTCTATGCCCGAACTGAAAAAAGAGATCACACCTGCGATCATTATTTATGCTCTTGCGATGCCTGTATGCATAACTGTGTTGGTCAACTATATCACACTGCGGAAAAATCTCGATCATAAACCTATTGATCTTCTCAGAAGAAGTCAGACAAGATCAGTCCGCATCAATAGTAAACTCCGTGACCTTCCGTTCTTTACGGCTTTCCGCATACGTGAGTTTCTCAGTGAGATAGGCAGCAACCTTATACTCAGCTTAGGCATATTCGTATCTTCTATACTTCTTGTACTCGGTTTTACCATAGAAGCAGGAATGACACATTATGTAAATCACGTTTCTGATGAAGTAGGCTATAAGTATGAGTATACATTGAAGCAGCTGCCTGAAGAAGTACCTGCTGATTCAGAAGCTATTCTCTCCAAATCATTCCATTATGCTGTCGGTGACATGGATATAATAATGATCGGAATAGAGAAGGATTCAAAGTATTTTGATATGAATGTCTCCAAAAAAACTGACGAGATCACTGTATCTGATTCATTTGCAAATAAATATGAACTCAAAGCAGGCGATACGGTAAAACTCATTGACATACTTAATGATAAGGAATATTCTCTGAAGATAGACAGGATCGTTCCATACAGCTACGGACTTTGTGTATTTCAGAATATCAGCACTATGAGAAAAGCATTTGATATAAATGAGAATTATTATACAGGTCTTGTTTCAGATAAGGAATTAAAGCTTGATGATGATACTGTAATGTCAGTTACAAGCGATAAGGATATAAAGGACGCCGCAAATTCCCTTACAGAAAATATGCAGATGATGATGCTGTTGATGGAAGGTATGGGACTTATTGTGTTTGCAGCTGTAATATTCCTGATAGTACGCATTATTATCGGTAAATCTTCATTCTCCATCTCTCTGATAAAAATATTCGGATATAATAAGCGTGAGATCAATAAAATCTATCTCGGAGTACCTTTTTTTGTTACACTGATAAGTTGTTTAGTATCAATACCGCTTTGTACAAAGATCGTTAAAATGATATATCCTTATCTTACAAAGGATATTCCAGCATATTTCATAGGAACGCTTGATTTGAGAATGGATATTTACCTTGTTGCGTATATGATGATAATGTACCTCATAGTGAACCTTTTCCTTATGAGACAAATACGAAAAATATCACTTGCACAGGTTATCAAGGAGAGAGAATGATAAATATAAGATCTGGAAATTTATCTGAAAAGAGCATAAACAGCAGTGGTATTAAAAAATACGCAGCAATAATTTCAGCAGCTCTGCTTATTATCAGCTCATGGCTTTCTGTACGTATTTTTGATAATGGTGAAATGGCAGGTACATTGCTGCTTCTTGCAGCATATCTTGTATTTCTTATCAGTGAGGTCATACCTATAAGTCTTTCGTCGATGCTTGTTATAGGTCTTATGCCTGTAACAGGCGTTACGGGTGATCTCAGTACTGCTATATCGGGTTTCTCAAATCAGGTAGTTGCATTTATTCTTGCATCATTTGGTATTGCACAAGCATTGATAGAGGTTCCTGTATCAAAAAGGCTTTTGATAAGGATAATAAAATCATCAGGCGATGACGGCAGAAGAATAGTCCTTGCTTTTATGCTTAGCACCGCAGCTGTATCTTCGATAATTTCAAACGTTCCTACCTGCGCTTTATTTTTATCAATAGCTGTTGAATTTCTGAATATGTTTGAAGGAAAAGAGAAGACAGCCAATGGAAGGATACTTATGATAGCTGTACCTGTATCAAGTATGATAGGAGGTATGATAACTCCTGCCGGAAGTTCTGTGAATATTCTTGCGCTTTCGATACTTGAAGACTATACAGATCAGAAGATCAGCTTCATTCAATGGATGTGCATAGGAGCTCCTGCTGCATTTGTTCTTATTATCATTGCATGGTTTCTCCTCATACACATATATCATCCTGCACAAATAAAAAAGAAAGATACAGAAGCATTTCTGGAAAAGCTGAATGTATCCCCTTCAATGGATAAAAAGGAAAAAAAGGTAATAGGCATTCTGCTTTTTTCCTTTGTCCTGATGCTTCTGTCATCATGGATAACATCAATATCTGTTATGACAGTTGCGGTATTCAGCTGTATATTCCTTTGTTTTCCGCATATTGGAATACTTGATATCCGTAAGCTTTTGAAAGATATCAACTGGGATCCTGTATTTCTTGTCGGAACTATCCTGTCATTCAGTATTGTTATGAATAAAAACGGAGTTGCAGATGTTCTTGCAGCACATTTCCCGGATATCGGAAATATGCCTGTACTGATGTATTTGCTGTGTATTTCACTTCTGATGTTTGCAGCACTTGTTATTATCCCTGTAGCTCCGAGTCTTACAGCACTGATGCTTCCTGTTATATTGCAGAATGCAGAAAAAAATGGGGTATCTGTACTTCTTGTAACTATTGTAAGTACAGCTTGTATAGTAAACTGTTATCTGTTTCCGCTTGATACAGTATGCTTGCTTTCATTTGGACACGGTTACTACAAGATGCTGGATATGACCAGAATCACTCTTCCGTTACAAATATCAGCAGCCGTTATAATTACTGCTGCTGCATACATCGGAAGTATTGTATTCGGATGGTAAAACATAGAATCAGGTTATATGTTTATGTTCATTTTCCTAATGCAACTGTATTCTGTTTCGTGTTCGGTGTTAAGAGGATAAAAATGATGATTTAGTACAGAAATAATATCAAAAAGTCGTCCGGTATTGGACGGCTTTTTTTATAGAATTACCTTGAAATTTTTGTTAGCATATGCTATAATATATTTGAAGTTTGTATATGCTAACTTTAAATATCATCTCAGCCATATTTGTTATGACTGTTTCCGTACTCATCAGCTTTCTGTTCTCAGGCAGAATAAAGAAAATAAACATTAAAGGAGTAATTATTATGGAATTAAGATTAGGCGATGTGCAGACTACTGCACTTATACCTCTTGCTGTAAAGGCAAATGAAACACTCAGAAAAAACGCCCGAATCAAAGATATGAAAGCAGTGGAGATCATTAAGGAACTGAAAATCGACACTAAGCCTTATGACAAATTCATGTCGCATGAGGGCGTTATTGCAAGAACTATCATGCTTGACCGTCAGCTGAAGGGTATTATAAAAAAATCCCCGGACACTGTTGTTGTGAATGTCGGGACTGGCTTTGATGACCGTTTTTCCAGAGTAGATAACGGCAGGATAGAATGGTTCGATCTTGATCTGCCTGATACGATTGCAGCAAGAAAAAAGGCGTTTCCTGAACGTGAGCGTGTTACGATGCTCGCAGGAAGTGCGCTGGAAAGTGACTGGTGCAAGACAGTGCAGGAAGCACTTGTGGGCAGAAGAGCCAAGCCTGTGTTTATTGCTGAGGGATTATTTATGTACCTGACACTTGATCAGATACGTACATTTCTGGAAGTGCTGAAAAACAACTTTCCAAATGGTGGTATTCTGATTGCTGAACAGAACTGCAAGGCAATGCAGAAGAGCGAAAAACACCATGATACAGTAAAAAACACCAATGCACATTTTAGATCAGGTACTGATTCAGGGCAGGAGATAGCTGATCTGACTGATGGAATACAGTTTGTGGAGGAACACAGCTTCAATGAAGAAATGAAAAAATACAGCATTCGTGCGAAGCTTTTTGCACTGCTGCTGCCAAAGATGAATGACCGCTGGGCAACTTTCAGATGGTAACGTGACGAGTATTTCAGAGAATAATCGTAAACATCAGAAAGGAACAGCAATGAAAAAAATACGCTCTTTATCGAAAGAAAAAATAGATGAGATATCCGCACTTATTGGCGCTTCGTTCTGGGATTATCCATATGAACCCGGAGAAGGCGGATTGAAGCCGTTCTTTCCGTCAAAAGCGGCAATGACTGAATATATGAAGTCGTTTGTCATTGCAGGCATTGAAAGCGGAACATTTTACAGTACTGATAACGGTGAGGGATATATCCTCATTACTGATACGAAAGGTAATCATCCGAATTTTCGGAGTATCATCAAAATGACACGGCGTATGAAAAACGCACTCGGCGGCTGGGGAAAACTGTTTTCGTTTCTGAAGCAGGCAAACAGCGGATGTGATAAAAAGCCGCTTGAAATTCAGATGAAAAAGCAGAAAAAGCCATACGTCAAGGTTGAAATGCTGATCGTGACAGAGAAGTATCAGGGACAGGGATATATGAGAAAGCTAATGGAGTTTGCCTTTAAAATGGCGGACAGAAATGGCTGTCCCTGCATACTTGATACCGATGCGAAGGGTAAATGCGACCGCTATATGCATCTCGGTATGAAGCTTGTTCAGACTCGGACAGCGGCAGGATGTAAAATATACGATTTGATGTACAATAAGGAAGAAGTTTACTGATAGTGTTTTTGATACAAGTGAATTTGACAAAAAAGAAAGGTGGTGCATCATGCAAAAAGAAGTAATCAGCGGTCTGCTGCTGCCTTTTCTCGGAACATCATTTGGTGCAGCTTGCGTGTTTTTCATGAAACACGACTTGAGCAGAGGCGTTCAGCGAGCATTGACAGGCTTTGCCGCAGGCGTAATGACAGCAGCTTCGATATGGAGTCTTATCATTCCTGCTATGGATATGTCAGAGAATATGGGGAAACTCGCTTTCATGCCAGCAGTTGTTGGATTCTGGTGCGGTGTTCTATTTCTTTTGCTGCTTGACAGCCTGATACCGCATTTGCACATGAACTCTGAGAAAGCTGAGGGACTGCCCTCAAAGCTGGCACGAACAACAATGATGGTGTTTGCGGTCACACTTCATAATATCCCCGAAGGAATGGCAGTCGGCATCGTCTATGCAGGATTTCTGACAGGTTCGGCGGATATGACATCCGGAGGAGCACTGGCTTTGGCGCTTGGTATTGCAATACAGAATTTTCCCGAAGGTGCAATCATTTCTATGCCGCTTCACGCAGAAGGAAAAAGCAAAGGAAAAGCATTTGCAGGCGGTGTATTGTCAGGTGTAGTTGAACCGGTCGGTGCAATTCTCACCATATTGTTCGCAAGCCGATTGCTGCCGATAATGCCGTATCTGCTGAGTTTTGCCGCAGGTGCAATGATATATGTCGTTGTAGAAGAACTGATACCCGAAATGTCAGAGGGTGAACATTCCAATATTGGTGTCATTTTGTTTTCTGTCGGTTTTACGCTGATGATGATATTAGATGTTGCACTTGGGTAGAAAGGATGATAATTATGACAAGCTGCGAATTTCAATTATCAGTTCAACCGTGTTATTATGTGGGATGGCAGCGATGCTGACGAAGTAATGGCTGTATCGCACAGTATAAAGACAAGCTCGGATTGGGCAAGCACAATGGAACAGCTTGCTGAAAAGGCACACGCAGAGGGAAGGACAGTGAATGAGATCGCTTATCTGAGAATGTCAGAGTTCTTCATATATGGCGCTGATCCGAAGAAAAAGAAGCGTTATCAGGAAGCCTGTGACCTGTTTTATGATTATTACAGCGAATATTTTGATAATGGTATTGTGCAGAGGCATAAAGTCACGTATTGCGGCGGATATCTGTCTGTTATGGTAACAAAAGCCAAAGGTTCTTGTAAAGATGGGATTCTGCTGCATGGCAGCAATGACAGCTACTATTTGGTGCATCCCTTGGTGGATATCTTGCGCCCCGTGCCGTCATCTGCGATCATCCGAAGCCTGTGCGTGATACGATAGACTTCATGTTCCGTATGGGAATGGACGTACCTGTTCCATGAGGAATATGATATGCTACAAAATGCGAGGGCGCTGACACTGAGACTGCTGACAGACAAGCAGAATGCCGGCGCACACTGCGATGTCGGCAATTCAAAGCTGGTATTGGATTCTATTATCAAGTGGATCGAATGCTGTACAGAATAAAACTTGCATAAAACAACAAATGAAAATGTTCGAGAACTATTATAAACTCAAAAATAATTCATTATTTCTCATAAAGTTTGTATAAACAAACAATATTGAATAAAGCCTATTGACAATATAATAACAATGTGATAATATATACATCAGGACAAATGCAGCAGGGAACAGTTAGAGGTTCCTTGCTCATTATTTTGATAAATTGTTAGTATAGTATAACATTTAAAAAGGAGAATGATAAATGAAAAAATTACTGACTTTATCCCTTGCTCTCACAATGGCTGTATCTTTATTTGCCTGCGGTTCTGAAAGCAACGATTCAAGCTCTGCTAAAACAGAGAAAACAAATGTTTCCGAGAAGCTTGCACCTGCCGATCAGCTTCTTGAAGATGTAAAAGGCACTTATGACGAGCTTTTTACCGTTATCAGCAATCCTGAATACGATCAGATATGGCTTGATAACTGCGAAAAATTCGTAGGCAAGGATATGGCTGAGAGTACCGCAGAAATGCTGAAAAATGCTTGTATGGGTACTGTCTATGGCGAGGAAGCTGTAAAGGCTTATACAAATACTGAAAATGTTCAGTTTGACTGCTTTTTCATAAATGGCATTAAGCAGTTCGTTTTTGACGGCAGCATTATATCTGGACTTGATGAAAGCGGAAAAAAGGTCTTCGAGCACGAATACGAGTATGTAAAGGATTTTTCCCTCGGCGGCATGATGGACGGTTATCTCTATGAGACTTCAGATAAGGACGCAGGAGAGTTCAGGTATTTCCTTATGATGCCTGATACACCTGCAACAACATATCACATTGAATTCCGTTACGGAAGTGATATGGATGCTCTTGCAGAGTATGATAAGGGTGCATATGCATACTGGCTTGCAGCCGGAATACCTTCTGACTATGATGACAAGCTTATCGAAGATGTTATCGGTCTTTTTGCTGAGGAAAATCTTTCTGAAATGAATGAGGAAGAAAGCAGCGATAAGATAGAAATCGGTACAGCGGAGGAACTTGCTGATTTTGCCAAAAGCGTAACAGACGGTTCTATGGACGGATATGCGGGAAAAACTGTTGTGCTTACAGATGATATTGACTGTACTGATATCGAATGGACTCCGATAGGCACTATGAATCTTGACGATATGAACGACTATTCCTGCATGTTTCAGGGAATATTTGACGGTCAGGGACATAAGATATCGAATATTACATATACCACAGATACACCCGTTTGCGGTGCTGGTATCATTGGTATGAACCTTGGCGAAGTGAAGGATCTTACTGCCGAGAATATAAATATAAGCTG
>DEBW01000179.1:36788-37125 GCA_002348905.1 Ruminococcus flavefaciens
CAGTACTGATACTTATTCAATGGCTATTGGCGGAGTAGTCGGATATAACATGGGAGAGATACATGATGTAACTCTTATAGGTGAGAACGAGATTGCAGGAGTAAATGCAGTCGGAGGAATTGCAGGTGGTTCTACAAATCATATTCACAATTGTACGGTTGAGGGAACAACTATAAAGGTACTCGGAGATAATGATTTCTCATCCGGCAGAATAATCCAGTGTGATGTTGCAGAATGCGGAGGTCTTGTCATAGGCGGAAGCTTTGGCGGCACTATGGAAAACTGCAAAGCAAAGGGAAAAATCATTGCAGAAGGCAATGAACCTGTTGGACTTGGC
>DEBW01000011.1:0-515 GCA_002348905.1 Ruminococcus flavefaciens
TTAACGTTGATCTTAGCAACGCCGAGAGAAATAGCCTTTGTGATCATATCGTCAGGGATACCTGTACCGCCGTGGAGAACGAGAGGCATTTCGCCAACAGTCTTGTTGATAGCCTCGAGAGTCTCAAAGCTCAGACCCTCCCAGTTATCGGGATATACGCCGTGAATGTTGCCTATACCTGCTGCGAGGAAGTCAACACCTAAGTCTGCGATCATCTTGCACTCTGCGGGGTCAGCGCACTCGCCCTTGCCGATAACGCCGTCCTCTTCGCCGCCGATAGCGCCTACCTCAGCCTCGATAGAGAGACCAAGACCGTGAGCAACGTTAACGAGCTCAGTTGTCTTAGCAACGTTCTCGTCGATCGGGAAGTGAGAACCGTCGAACATTATAGAAGTAAAGCCAGCCTTGATGCACTTGTAGCAGCCCTCATATGAGCCGTGATCAAGGTGAAGAGCAACAGGAACTGTGATTCCGAGGGACTTGTCCATAGCTGCAACCATAGCTGCAACAGTCTC
>DEBW01000011.1:609-6279 GCA_002348905.1 Ruminococcus flavefaciens
GTCCACTCAAGGTTGTTGATGTTGAACTGACCTACTGCGTACTTGCCTTCTCTTGCTTTTTTAAGCATTTCTGTAGCTGAAACTAACATTTTAAATTCCTCCTGAATTTCATTGTTAGGGCAGATGCCCTATCGTTATTATTCTAACATATTCCAAGACAAATTGCAATAGTTTAGATGAAATTTTTGTATTTTTATTTTCAGACAAAAATCAAGGACGGAATTTTTCATCCGTCCTTGATATCGTTATTTTTCAATTACAGGAAGCTCTTTGTAGAGTTTTGCGTCGAGTTTCTGGATTGCAAGAGCATCATTGCCTGTGATTCCGTCGCCCGGATTGTAAACATCAGCATTAGCCTTAGCTTCGTCAGAGAGTTTATACTTGTCTCTGTTTCCGAGGAACTGAAGGATAGTAACAGCGTCAGCGACTGTAACGCTCTTGTCGAGGTTAACATCGCCGTAAACTATATCACCTGATTTAGCTGAAACAGTGGTGGTGGTAGTATCTTTAAGAGCAGTGGTTGTTACAACTTCAGAAGTTTTAGCTGTAGTTATAACAGTAGTTGTTGTAGTTTCCTTTGGAGTGGAAGGAGTTACAGTGCCGTTATAGTGATCAGAAAGGCTGATACCGTTTCCAGCAGTACCAAGCGGAATAGTATGGTCAAGGCTGATGAACTTGCCGTTGTCGTCCTGCCAGAGAGAAGGCTTGACGAACTCGTACTTCACATCGTCCCACTTCTGGAAGTTATCGTACATAAGTCCGCCTGTATCAGATGAATTTTCGTTGAAGCACCAGAAAGTATGGTGAATATGCTTCTTTATCATATAGTCACGGAGTACGGTCATCCAATGTCTGTTTGCGCCGGAAGGATCATGCTCGTCGTCAGTCCAGCCACCCCATTCGCCCATGAGGAGCGGATACTTGTTTTCTTCTACAAGATAAGCCCATGTATCATACCAGTACTCTTTGAGCAGTGATTCTTCATCAAACTCATAGCTTGTGAAATTAGGCTTTTCGCCTTCGAGGTGGAACCATGTCTGTTCCCATACCATCGGACCGTAATCATGAGGTGAGTAAACGAGCTGACTCTGATGTTCTCCAAGGTCTACAGGAAATTCCTTTACGCCACGCAGATTAGCTCCCCACCAAGCACCGTAATACGGCTCATAATTAGGATCACCGTAGTGAGCGTAGTCGGTTGAGTTTGAGTTCCAGTCAAAGCCTTTTTCAAACTTAGGGTAAACCTCTATACCCTCAACCATAATGAGAAGATTCGGGTTCTGGTCAAGACAGGCTTTAGCGCCCTTTTCTGCGCCGTAACGCCAGTTGTTTACATCGCTTGAACCGTCCCACTTTGCAAAGCTTCCCTCGTCCTTTTTACCATGAGGCTCATTCTTGAGGTCAATAGCTATGATAGTATCGTCGTCCTTGTAGTAATCGCTGAACCATGCGAGAGCTTCAAGCCAGTCATCCTCAGAAAATGAAGAATCGTACCAGAGCGGGAAGTTATGACCAGCGGAATTTGTTGTAGCACAGTGGATATCCATCATGATCTTGATACCATCCTCACGGCACCACTTAACTACCTGATTCCAGATATCAAAGCTGTACATAGGAGTTCCGCCCTCAACGCCCTCAACGGTAAGCTCAGGGTTTTTATACTCATTGAGCTTAATGATAGGATCAGGCTCGCCGTTTTTCCACTGGAGAAGTATCTCTGTAGACATAGGCACACGGAGAAGATTGAAACCGTGGTCAGCGATAAGGTCGAGACAGTCATGTACATTTGCAGACCATGCGCCGTCAAATACCTGGCTTCCAACGTTGTAGCCGAACCAGTTGACACCTGTCATCCATACAGGATTGCCGTTCATATCAACGACCTCAGCATTTTCATTTACATGAAGCCAGTCATCATGATAGCTGTCAGGTGCAGCACTTGACACTACAGCTGCCGGAGCATTTGCAGCAGTAGCCGCTCCGAGCATGAGTGCAGACATCATAAGAGCAGATGTCTTTTTTAAGAAATTTTTATTCATTGTATGTTCCCTCACTTCTGAACGCAAAACGTTCATAATATTACTATAATTATAACGCATACTTTTTTAAATGTCAACATAAATAATGTATTTTTACAGGGCAAAAGCATTTACTTTTTTTATAGATAATCAGGAAATCCATTTTATAAATTAACGGGCGGATGCAGGAATACACCCTTACAATATGATTATATGATAATTAAGGTCGCAAGCCGTCTGTAACGTTAACATAAATATTTGGTATGCGTATTACGCTGTGTCCGCTTGACACCAAAACAAATGAGCCTCCGTAAAAGGAAGCTCATCTGCCATGATATAGGGATTATTGGGGATTTATAATTTAATGTTGGGGTTAACATTAAATTAACTTGGGTAATAGAAAGATAAATAATCTTCCATGATGATATTATATCACAAAAATGTGAATAAACTGTGAACGTGAGCAAGAAATATCTTACGACATTATATTTACTTTATTGTGCATCTTGTACATCAGTCACATCTTTGCTGCTTATCTTGAACCAGAATACCGAACCTTCACCAAGCTTGCTTCTTACTCCGTAGTCGTAATTATGGAGTTTCAGCACAGCTTTGACTATTGAAAGTCCGAGACCTGTGCCAACGACTTCACGCTTGTGATTCTCCGAGCGGTAGTACTTATCAAAAATAAGCTTTATCTTGTCTTCTTCGATGCCGTCGCCTGTATCCTGTATTTCGATAACGATACCGTCAGGACGGTTTATCTGACGGACGAATACCTGTTTATCCTCGCCGGTATAGTTTATAGCATTATTGATAAGGTTGTATATGACCTGTTCGATCTTTACCACATCACAGCACACGATTTTCTCCTCATCAGGAGTAAAATGTATACTATAGCCCATTTTTTCAGATATGCCCTTGAATCTGCTGATTATCTCCGAAAGCTTCTCCCCTATTCTGAACTCTGACGGAGTAAGTTTCTGTTTACCGCTTTCGAGTTTTGACAAGTCAAGGATATCGTTTACCATAAGAGAAAGTCTGTCAGTCTCATTGATGATAATTTCGAGGTGCTCGTTACGCTTCACCGGATTATTGCCGGAAAGGTCACGTATCATCTCGGCATAGGCTTTGAGCATCGTCAGCGGAGTACGCAGATCATGAGAAACATTTGCGATAAGATCACGCTGCATGGTATCGACTCTTGAAAGTTCCTTTTCAGCATAGGTAAGAGTATCAGCAAGTTTTTTGACTTCAAGGAAGCCTCTGCCGTCGAATTTGGTATTGAAATCACCTTTTGCAAGATTCTCAGCAGCTTCAGTAATACTGTCGATAGGTTTTGCGATACGCTTTGCCACAAACAGAGATATAAAGAACGCAAGAACGATCAGTATACCCGTAATGAACATAAGCTGGCGCTTGATTATCGACACTGTTGAACCTACTGGAACAAGTGCAGTATTTATAAGAAGATATCCGCTCGGAAAATCCTGCGAGCCGAGGGAGCAGCCATACAGAACTGTAGAACAGTTGTTGTTAGGATTATTTACTTTCAGCCATATCGGTTTATTGCCGTTGTCTGTGATTCGCTTCAGGTAGTAGTACGTACCGTTTTCCTTGCCGTGGATTATACAGCCTACTGAATACTCTTTCGTGTAAAGTGAACGTCCGTAACGGTCGACCACTTCGATGCAAAGGTCATTCTCAGAAGCTATTTTTGCGAGTTTATCACTGAATTCAGACTTAGGATCAACGTCAAACGACTTGATTATCTGAGTTGCCGCAGCATCTACATCGTGTATTTTTGACTGTGAATAGAACTTTTCGAGAAAGAGTATCTGAAACAGCCAAAGCAATACGAATACAAGCACGGTAAATCCCATAAAGTATATCCACACGCTGAATTTAAGAGGTATTCTTCCGAGGAGATTCTGTGTTTTCTTAATTAGCTTCAAACTTGTATCCCATTCCTCTCAGAGTGACTATGAACTTGCGGTACTCGCCAAGACTGTTTCTGAGCATTTTTATGTGAGTATCAACTGTTCTGTCATCACCAAAAAAGTCATAACCCCAGACCTCTTCAAGAAGCTGGTCTCTTGAAAGAGCTATATTCTTATTGCGTACAAGGCAGAAAAGAAGGTCATACTCCTTCGGAGTCATTGAAGCCTTTTCGCCGTTTACATAAACTTCTCTGCCGGAGATATCAACTTCAAGGCCTTCAAAAACGTACTTGTCCGGCTGAGCACTTTCAGCGGCAGGCTTATTTCTCTTTATAACGACCTTAACTCTTGCCATAAGTTCTTTCGGAGAAAACGGCTTTACAACGTAATCGTCAACGCCTATCTCGAATCCAAAAAGCTTGTCGTACTCCTCGCCTCTTGCCGAAAGCATTATAACAGGGATATTCTTTGTTTTGTGTATCTCCTTGCAGGCTGAGTAGCCGTCAAGACGAGGCATCATAACATCCATAATTATAAGGTCGTAGTCGTTGTCACGGCAAAGATTAACTGCTTCCATACCATTTTCTGCTTCAGTTACCTCATATCCTTCAAACTCAGCATACTCACGTACAACTTTTCTGATATTCACTTCATCATCTACTATTAAAATATGTGCCATATGTTCAATTCCTCCATAACAAAGCGGAACAATGTCCTTTTTTCTTTTATATTATAATATTATACCGCACAAAAGTGTATATTCTGTGAAATTTTAATTTAATTTCTGAAAAATTTTATAATATTTGTTGTCTAATTGAGAAAATATGATTGACTTTTTCAGTAATATTTGCTATAATATATGAAATGGACTTTGTCCGATATGGATTTTACAATGAAAGGGGCGAAAATCTATGAGATCTAACAACCCTCTCGCTGCTGCGATCGTCATAGCATCTGCTACTGCTCTGGTCGTATTATATGCGTTTCTGCGTCCGCAACAGACGCTGATCGTTCTCATAGTTTACCTTGCAACTATAATATCACTTTCCGTTATCGTGTACTTTGTAAGCAAAATGTACGGAAAGCTGAAAACCTCGGTCGATGCTGATGATTTTACCGACATCACCGAAAATCTTAACACTGAGATCATCATATGGTATAGCGATTACAGCTATGTCTTCATGAACAAGCGCATCCGTGACCTGCTTGAAATATACGGCGATGACTTTGACGAAAAGGAAATGCTCAAAAAAGCATTTGAGCTTGACGAACTTACTCCGGATAATATGAAAGCCATTACAGAAACAGGCTCTCACGAAGCAAGCTTCATAAATTCCGAAGGTAAACTTATTACTATCGCATGGAGCACATCTCTCGTAAAAAAGCGTAAAAAGCGCAGCGCATACATCAGTACAGGCTTCAACCTTACTGAAATACGCAAGATGAAAATAAATCTTGCGAGTGCAAACGATTTCTTCAACAACTCAATGGAACTCGCTGAGATCGGCGTACTTATGAGTACCGACAGAAGAAGATATGCTGTTTCGTCGATAGCTATGGACGCTCTCGGACTTACAAACAGCAGCATCGACGTTATCACTCTCCGCTCACTCATACACCCTAATGACCGTATACAGTTCGACCGTGCCCTTAAATCAAAGGACGACGAGTACGGTGAAGTCAGAAATATCGAAATACGCATAAAATCTCTC
>DEBW01000011.1:6344-11279 GCA_002348905.1 Ruminococcus flavefaciens
GTTCAGCTTACCGCTGGTATTCTTTCCGTTACAAGTCCCTGCCGGCTACTGAGGGTACTCTCCCGCTATTCGGCGGTGCGCTCCTCGACGTTACTCAGGAGCACGAAAAGGATGTACTTATTGAAAGACTTGCGTATATCGATGAAGTTACTGAGATCGCTAACCGCAACAAACTCATGGTGTCTGGTCAGGAAACTTATGAATGCAGTAAGCTCCTTAACTACTCCTACTGGATAATCGTGCTTGATATCGACCGTTTCCATATCATCAACGATACAAGCGGATACGCAAACGGTAACAGTATCCTCAAGAATTTCGCTCATATACTCTATAAATTCGTTACTCCGGGCGGTCTTGCAGCTCGTATAAGCGGCGACAACTTTGCCCTTGTGCTCCGTGACTACGGCGATGATGAACTCCCGATACGTACCGCAAGATCAATTCAGGAAGAATTTGCCAAACTCGCCGTTGACGAGTTCGGTTCCATCAGCCTTACCTGTTCCGCCGGATTCTCAAAAATGCCTGACGACGGCAGTTCATTCCTCGACGTTATGGAACACGCCGAATTTGCACTTAAATCTGCCAACGGCACAAACGGCAGCATATGCGGTTATGAGCCAAGTATGCACGATTCTATCATCGGCAACACCGAGCTTGAAAAAGCTCTTGCACTCGCTATTGACAATAATGAGCTTCAGCTCTTCTATCAGCCTAAGATTGACCTTAAAACCGGTAAGATAATGGGCGTTGAAGCTCTCATTCGCTGGATAAAGCCGGACGGTACTATCATCAAGCCTGACGCATTCTTGCCTATCGCTGAAAGTTCTCACCTTATAGGCAAGATAAGCGAATTTGTACTCTCAGAAGGCTGCCGTCAGAATAAAATGTGGCAGATAATGGGCTACCCGAATATCGTAATGTCAATAAACTTCACTTCAAGTGATTTCTACCAGAACGATCTTAAAGACAAGGTTCTTGACGCTCTTGCAAAAACAGGTCTTGATCCTAAGTGGCTTGAAGTCGAGCTTACAGAAACTCTTGCCCTCAGCGATATCGACTACGCTGTAGGACAGATGAACAAGCTCCGTGAACTCGGAGTGAAACTCGCTATGGACGATTTCGGTACAGGCTATTCGTCACTGAGCTACTTGCAGATACTTCCTATCACTCTGCTGAAGCTCGACCGTTCTTTCATTACTGACATCGAGCACGACAATATAGCATATGAGATAGTATCTGCCGTTATCCGTATCGCAAAATCAAAGAAGATCGAAACCATCGCAGAGGGTATTGAAAATCCTGCACAGGAAGATATTCTTCGCAAGGCAGGCTGTAACTACGGTCAGGGTTATCTCTACGGAAAACCAATGCCTGCGGAAAAGCTTGAAGAATTCTTTGAGAAAAACGCTAAAGCACATCGCTAAGGTATAATTTATGAAACTCTACATAAAACAAAAAGTGTTCTCACTTAATGAAAAGTTTACAGTAAAAAACGGACTTGGAGACGATGTTTTCTTCGTCGAAGGTCAGTTCATGAGCATCCCTAAACAATTCTATATTTATGATTCATTAAACAATCAGGTAGCTTCTATCAAGAAAAAGCTTCTGACTTTTATGCCACGTATGCTGATATCTACAGCCGAGCGCACTTTGGAGATAGTGAAGGATTTCACGTTGCTGAGCCAGCACTACACCATTCCCACTATCGGATGGGATATCCGTGGAGATTTCACTTCGCATGAATACTCGATATCCCATGGAAATGAAATTATCGCCAGCATATCAAAAGAATGGTTATCATGGGGTGACAGCTATGTTGCTGACATTCAGAATGATTACGACGCACTGCTTGTGCTTTGTGTTATGATATGCATTGATTATGTTAATGCACAATCACAATCAGCTGCTTACAGCCCAGCCTGAACATAATTTATTATTTTATATAATCTATAAAAAACGGAGGTATACACCATGAAAAGAAGAATAGGAATACTCACAAGCGGCGGAGACTGTCCAGGTCTTAACGCTACTATAAGAGGCGTTGCCAAAGCCTGCTACGAAAGATTCGGCGAGGACAACGTTGAAATAGTCGGAATATCAAACGGATACTACGGACTTATAAACAACCTCTGCAAGGATATGTCACCTGCTTCATTCTCAGGCATCCTCACTCAGGGCGGTACTATTTTCGGTACAAAGCGTCAGCCGTTCAAGATGATGCAGGTCATCGGCGAAGACAACGTTGACAAGGTAAAGAATATGAAAGAGACATACAAGAAGCAGAAGCTCGACTGTCTCCTTACTCTTGGCGGAAACGGTACTCATAAAACATCTAAGCTTCTCTCTGACGAAGGTCTTAACGTTATCGGACTTCCTAAGACTATCGACAACGATATCTACGGAACAGATGTAACTTTCGGCTTTCATACAGCAGTTGACATAGCTACTGACGTTATCGACCGTCTTCATACTACTGCTGCAAGCCACAGCCGTATCCTTGTATGCGAGATAATGGGCAATAAGGCTGGCTGGCTCACTCTCGGTGCAGGTATCGCCGGCGGCGCTGACATAATCATAATCCCTGAGATACCTTACGATATCGACAAGGTATGTGACGCTGTAATGGCAAGAAGTGCATCCGGCAAGACTTTCTCTATACTCGCTGTTGCTGAGGGCGCTTACGATGTTGCAGAAGCTAAGCTCAAGAAGAAGGAACGTGCAAAGAAACGTGCCGAGGCTGGAATCATAACAGCTACAGGAAGAATAGCAGCTCAGATACAGGCTAATACTGGTATCGAAGCAAGAGTATGTGTCCCTGGACATATGCTCCGTGGCGGCGCTCCAAGTGCTTACGACCGTATCCTTTCAACTCAGTTCGGAGTTCATGCAGCTTACCTCATCGCTCAGGAGAAGTACGGCAGAACAGTGGCTAAAATCGGTAATAAGATCACTTCAAATAAACTTGCAGACATCGCTGGTAAAACAAAATTTGTTGATACTCAGGATCATCTTGTCATAGCCGCAAGAGACATCGGAGTTTCCTTCGGTGACTAAATAATCATCTGCGGTCAGCTTTATAAGTTGACCGCTGTTTTTTTCAATCTTGAATGGGGGGTGAGAGTTTGAAAAAAACATACCATATATTAAATTCTTTCATTGTACTATTTCTGTTAGCATTCGTTGCCAATATGTTCATCAACACTTTTGTATTTAAAGGCGGTGCCGATTCAGCAGTAATTAACTACGATAACGGCTGGTTTTACGAAAATGGTGTTAGTGCTGACCTTATGGATCTGAAATTCAAGGACGGCTCGACCTCAATATCACGCTATATAAGTGGTTCAGAAGCATCCGGCATGAGTATCTGCTGCATAAGCCGCAATGTTGATTTTACTGTATTGCTCGATGACAGAGAGATATATGAACTTCATCCTGAACCAAGTCCTTTTTACGGGAAATATTACGGCGACTACATAAATTTTATAAAGATACCTTACTTTGAGGGTATATGCAAACTTGAAATAAAATGTACTTACCGCACAAATAACAGGTGGACAGGCTTCGGACATATGAAATTAGAAGATTCTACAACATTTTTCAGAGATTTTCTTCATAAAAACATGATGAAATTTCTGATATGTGTTATTGCTTTTTTCAGTGGTTTGCTGCTCATGATGCTTGCACTTCTGCAAAGATCTGACATTGAACATATGACTGAAACTGCAAGTCTCGGCGTAATCACTGTTGTACTCAGCGTATGGACTGCTCCGACACCTGGAATAATGCAGCTCATAACAGGCGGTTCGCATCTGGCAAGAATGCTCAATTACTACACATTGATGCTTCTGCCGATACCTACATTTATCTTTGTAGCTACATTTACACGAACTAAAAACCGTATACTTATGAATATTCTTATGGGAGCAGCTATTGCAAATCTTCTTTTAAATGCATCGCTGGTCTCTATGAAAATAGCTGATTACAGTCAGTTTCTTATCATAACACATATTATAGTTTTGCTTGGAAGTATATACATAATCTTTATGATTATCAATTCGATAATCAAAAAAAGGATAAATCAAAAGCAATGTCAATACATCATAGCGTCAATGTCCGTTATAATTATTTCAGGACTTATTGATATGTACCGTTTTTACTTTACAATGGCTGAGGATAGTTCAGCTGCTGTCAGGATAGGACTGCTGTTCTTCGTTATGATACTCGCAGTTTATGAGTATCTCCACCTTATAGAAGTACAGGTAAAAGCCGGTCGAAGCGAACTTATGCAGAAGATCGCAATGGAAGATGTACTCACGGGTATGAACAACAGAACTGCTTTCAAAGAGCATGAAGCTTCGATACTCAAACGTGAAAATGGCAAAGTCCTGTTTATACATTTTGATGTAAACGGTCTGAAAACAGTCAACGACAACTACGGTCACGAAGCCGGAGACAAACATATCATTGCTGCTTCAAATGTTCTTAAAGAGAGTTTTGGAAAATTCGGCAAATGTTACCGTGTTGGCGGAGATGAATTTTTTGCAATACTCGAAGGGAAGAACTCAGATGAAGATTATGAGATAGCACTGAACGATTTCTTTGAGCTTCAGGATGAATACAACGAGCAGAATTCTCCTCCTGTGAAATTGCAGATAGCCTATGGTATGGCTGAATATAAGTGTTCGGACAAGAATCCGGAAGAAGCTGAAAAACTTGCAGACAGCCGGATGTACGAAAAGAAAAAAGCGATGAAGCTTCTTAACACATAAAACATGGGCGAGGTTCAACACTCGCCCATTGTTATTATGATACAAAAACTCCCACTGTAAAATACAGTGGGAGTAATATTTATTATTCAAGCAAAAGTAAGCTTAGAATCAAACGCAACCCTGAGCTTTCATAGCCTCAGCAACCTTGAGGAAGCCAGCAATGTTA
>DEBW01000162.1:0-4055 GCA_002348905.1 Ruminococcus flavefaciens
CGGACTTGAACCGGTACGGTATTTCTACCAAGGGATTTTAAGTTTTTGGACTGGCTCGGCAAATCGAAGCAGAGCACATCAAATCACAGTAAATTGAGGTAGTTCAAATCCTCATAAATTGCGTATTTTCGGGCTTTTCAGGGTGTCGGACTTTCTAAGTTACGCAAATCCATAATTTAGGAGAAAAATCGTAAAAATCAGAAAAAAGTCCGATTTGGTAGAAAACTTGGTAGAAAATCGAGTTTTCTACCAAAATAAGAAGTTGAATTCTGGTAGAAAAGTTGGTAGAAAAAAAGCCTGGTAGAACCGCATATTTACGTCGTTTTCGAGCGTATAGCGATCAGTTTTGGTTACAAACGAAGCGCTATACGCAATTTTTATGCCCGAAATTTAATACATTTATAACGCTTTTCAGTGATGGAAAGCGTATTTTTTTACTCAAAACGCAAAAATGAAAAAATGCATTTTTTGAAAAACTACGTAATACCGTCGTTTGCGGTGATTTTGATGGGAGGAGTTTTCTATGTCTGAAAATCTGAGGATTGCTCCGAATGACAATGAGCTGTCACTCGAAGCAACAGCTGTTCTAACTCTTATGCTCAACAGTCCTGGTACAGATTATGTGAATGAAGTTGACCTCTGTCTTGTCTGTGAGAACGACTCGATAAAAACGATCAGAAGAGCTTTGAGCGAGCTGACCGACAAGGGATATCTGCTGCATATCGGTGACAAATACGCTGTCAATAAGCAGAGGGTAACACAGATGAAGCTTATATAAGCGAACAGGAGGATACGAACATGGCTGTTAAACCAATCAAGAAAAAGAAAGCGGACAGGACCACGCCTTCAACAGTATGCAGAGTAAACAAGAACGCTAACTATACCGTAATGAGCAACTATCATCTTCGTTCGCCCAATCTGAGCCTGAAAGCCGTCGGGCTTATGAGTAAGGTTCTCTCTTTGCCGGAGGAATGGGACTATTCCATTGCCGGACTTACCGCTATATGCAAGGAGAAAGAATCAGCTATCAAGTCAGCATTGAACGAGTTGAAGCGATGGGGATACCTCGTTGTATCGAAGCTTATGCCGAATCAGACGAAAAGCGGTCGTATCGAGTACGTTTATGATTTCTACGAGTATTCTGAAATAGATGTTCCACAGGAAGAAGATACTGCTGGTGATGACGGAGATGTTTCCGATGAGGATACATACTCCGAAAAAATAGTCCCACAAGAGATCAGAAAACAAGGTATAGAAAATCTACCCCTTGAAAATCAACCTGTAGAAATTCTGCCGACAGAAAATCAAGGGCAATTAAATACTAAGAACAAAATAAAGAAAAAAGAATTACTGTTTGATCAAGTATCCATCAATCAATCTTCCGCCGGAAAAGAAAAAGCTGCTGGTACGGAAGATGGACTGACTGACGGATATCTCAGCAAACATCAGATTTATTCTGATGTAGTCAGAGCAAACATAGATTTTCCTTTCTTTGCTGAATGGCTTGGTGATGATGAGGAAGCAGAAGAAATTGTTCAGATGATCGTAAGGCAGATCTGTTCAGGTAAAGCAACTGAACGTATCTGTCAGCATGAGTATCCGAGGGAAGTCGTCAAAGCAGCGATGTTGAAAGTAGATATCTATGTTCTTGAAAATGCTATCGAGCAGATGAAGCAGACTGAAAACGTCCGTAATTACGAAAGCTATCTTATAAGCACTCTGTTCAATGAAGCCAACGGAAAGCGTTTCAAGGAAAATGCTGAACAGCGGTGGGCAGAGTATTCTGTGAGAAGAGATATGGGTTCTTATTGAGAATAATCAATAAAAAAGCACACTCCCTGTTACAGGAATGTGCTTTGGTATGGTCAATCATTATTTATCATGCCGGCTTTGTTGACATTTGCTGTTCAATATCGTTGATTTCATCGAGAGTTAAGCCTAATGCTTTGGCAATATCGGTTTTAGAAACTGTACCCAATGACAGCAAATTTATAACAATCTGAATTTTCTCAAGCCTAATGGCTTCGTTACGCATATCTTCAATAGCTTTACACATAATGCTCACTCCTTCCTGAGTTTCTTTGAAATATCGAGTTTTATCTGCAAGTTCTTTGATTTTCATGTCTTCTGCTCTCGTGCAGCGGAAGTCATGAACGAGGTTGGCAAGATCGGATGTATCATCGGCATTATTATATGCCCCATTGACAAAAATTATGTGTGCTCCGTCGTTCAGAGGTTTTCCTGTAACTGTATCGGTCCATTCAAAATTATAGATAAGCTGGTTTTCTCCTCTGACATCATTTTCTGTTATGAAAATGACATAAGAAACAGGGAGTTCTTCGAATTTTTCTTTGGCTTTCAGAAATTCCACATCTATTGCACTTGAATGATATCTTGCTCTCTGAGGGGTAGCACCATTGTCAGCTCTTTGGATTTCCAGATCAAATTTAGTTCCTTTACTGTCTGTACCGAATACATCAAGACAGATAGAACGGGAACCAAGAAGACGTTTAAGGTCATACTGCGTTTCTTCTGATATAAGCTGTAAGTCTTCTATTCCTGTGATGATTCTTAATACGCACTGTGCCAGAGGAAGGTCGTTCCTGAAAAGCTCACGCATGAAGCTATCATCTAATGGACGGTAGTTTTCAATGGTACGAAGATCGTCTTCATGCCATTGGTTATCCGTTTTCTTTTGTATGGCCAAGTTTGCACCAACTTTCAATAACATCCTTGTTTTATACTATTATAACATATCTATGACAAAAAAATCAATAGCTAATTTTTAACGAAAGGCCGTGTTTAATATGATTGTAATCTGATTTTTGCGACAGTGTCGCAAATGTTTAAGAGGGAAAAACCGTAAAATAAATATTGGAAATGGTTAAAAGCATTGCCAGCGAAAGGAGGTGAAAACCATGGCGAAGTCAATTATCACCCAGGACGGAACTATCATAAACTTTGATAAGCTCCTTGCCGTGTACGTTGATGAAGATCTTGACGATGATGATAATGTCCTCGGATATGACCTTGTTGGCGTTACCGGCACTGAAATCAACTCTCATGCTGTCATTCTCGGCAGCTACGATGATGAAAAGTCCGCAATGAAAGCAAAGTCAGACCTTATCATTTGGCTCCAGAGTGAAGCATTCTCTACTTTTGAGGTGCCTGATTATGACGAAGGAGGTGATGCGTAATGCCGTCTGATTTTGAAAGCGGTACAAAGAAAACCATTGATATTACGCTGAAAGCCGAAAGGATAACATCCGATGTGTTGAAAAGCGCCTTGCAGGAGTTCATGACCGGCAAGGCTGTGAAAAAAGGTCGTATGACCTACAGACAGCTTCAGAAGCAGTCTGTGTCAAAGCTTGACAGCATTGAGGTCAGTGACAGCAATATCGGAGATTTCTTAGAGACTGCAAGAAAATACGACATTGACTATGCCCTGAAGAGAGACAAAAGCACCGAACCGCCTACTTATCACGTTTTCTTTTCAGCTGCAAATACTGAAAGCTTCAAGAGAGCGTTTACCGAGTATCTCGGCAAGGATCAGGGCAAATCAGAAAAACGTGGTGAGTTTACCCGTGAACAGCTTGAAAAATCAGCTGAACGAGTGGCACAAAGACCACGCAGACACAGAAACAGAGAAAGAAACAGGGAAAACAGACGATGATCTATGATTTTTTCAAGTCCTTACCCGTTCCGAGGGCAAGAGGCGATGATTTTTCTACGGTGGACTTTTGCACCGATACTGACAGAAAGGAACTGCATCTTTGCAGATCAGTTCAAGGAAGCTCAAAAAGCTGATCATTAAGGCTGTTCCCTATGTTATCTTCTCGTATGCGGGCAACCTTATCGGTTATGCTTACCGTACAGCTGAGGGAAACGGTTTTCAGCAGAAGATCGTTCCGTTCATGAGCGGTCTCGGTACAGCTTTTGCGAAAGTCTTTCCGAGTTTACACCCGTTTGATATTCTATTCGGCCTGGTTCTTGCGGGTGTAATGTGGTTAGTCATGTATGTCAGGTCGAAAAACAGGAAGAAATTCCGTCAGGGC
>DEBW01000162.1:4194-4541 GCA_002348905.1 Ruminococcus flavefaciens
TCTCTGACTATGGGGAAACCTTCTGAACCGAAGTATGCACGAAACAAGAATATCCTTGTGATAGGCGGCTCAGGCTCCGGCAAGACCAGATTTTTCTGCAAGCCTAACCTTATGCAAATGCACAGCAGCTATGTCATGACAGATCCCAAGGGTACCGTCCTTGTCGAATGCGGAAAAATGCTTCAGAGGGGCAGACCAAAGCGTGACGGCAAGGGACGTATTAAGTACATCAAAGGTGCAGACGGAAAGTATCTCAAAGATGATAACGGTAATTACATACCTGAGTGTCAGCCTTATAAGATAAAGGTCTTTAACACCATCGACTTTGCAAAGTCGATGCACTACAA
>DEBW01000100.1:0-2285 GCA_002348905.1 Ruminococcus flavefaciens
GACGGATGCGGACTTTTCCGAGGACGTCAGATTTTGCCGTTTGAGCATCTGTCAGGATTCCAGAACGATCTTATATGAATATCAGAAGTTTAATGATACAAAGCAAAATCATCTTTATTACCCGAAAATACATTCATATCGATATAACGTTCTTCGCCTTTATAGCCATTCAGTAAATGTCTGTTGGAGTACTGCCAGAATGTCCAGTTTACATCCGACGGGACGGATGAATAAACGCTTCTGTACCACAGATCACAGTCGGAAAAATCACCGTTTACTATATCAGTGTAAGTCTTTTCATCACAGTAGATAACCGGCTTGATTCCATAGTTTTCATTCAGTTTGTCAGTTAGTTTACGCAGTTCGTTTTTTATCGCATCCACGTCAATATCTTTTTTAGTCTTGAAATCATTGTAGTACTCGACATCTATCACGGGAGGAAGCATATTATCCACGGCTTTGACCGTGCTGATGAATGAATCAGCCTGCGTTTCTCCTGACGATTCAAAGCTGAAAAAATGATATGCACCTATCCGGAGACCGGTTTTCTGAGCCTCCGTCCAGTTATATGAAAAATTCGGATCGACAAACGAAGATCCTTCCGTTGCTTTTATAAATGCAAATTCAATGTTCTGCGACGCAAGTGTTTCCCAGTCAATATCACCCTGATAGCAGGATACATCGACTCCGGCTAAAGGGTAATCATCAGAATCAGGGTTGTTTATATGAATGATGCCAAAGAATAAAAGCGCTGCGGCAATCAGTGCCAGAAGAATCAAAGATGCCGTGACTGCCAGAATGGTGTTTTTTACGTTTCGTTTCATACTGTAAGCCTTTCAATTGCTGATGCGTTTATTTATGCGTTTCCCTAGATGTTATATCATCCAGACCGGAACAATAAGATTCTGTGAATTAACTGCAGAAAGTTCAGTTCTCATACAAATTACGGCACCGGTTCCGCGGGGAACGTTTCCTTTGTCAAGTATCTCAAATGCCTTTACAATATCAGAAGAAGGATTTGCTGAACGCTTTATTTCAAGCGGATGAAGTTTGCCGTCGGATTCTATTACCATATCGATCTCACGGGCATCGCGGTCGCGGTAATACCAGAGAAGACAGTCTTTTGCACAGTTTATATATGTCTTGCGTATTTCAGCTACGACATAGTTTTCAAGTATTGCACCGTTGATCGCACCGTTTGCCAGTATTTCAGGCGAGCTGTAACGTGTAAGATACGCCACAAGTCCGGTATCAAAGAAATACATTTTCGGCATTTTTACGCTGCGTTTAAGAAGATTATTTGAATAAGGATGCAGATAAAAAATGATATCGGATTTTTCGAGCACTGAAAGCCATCTTTTTGCAGTTTCATCAGATATACCGGCATCGGATGCAATATCATGAACATTAAGCAGCTGACCGACTCTGCAGGCTGCCGCCCTGATAAAATCTGAAAACATCAGCGGATCTTTTACATCAACAAGAGCACTGACATCACGTTCTATATAGGTCTGAATATAACTGCTGTAAAAAACATCACGATCTTTATATCTGCCGCTCAGCAGTCCCGGCATCGATCCGTTCCAGATTCGTCGGTAGATCTCATTAATATCAGCAGGGGTATTTGTTTTCTTTCGGAGATTAAGTTTCTGAAGATCTACAGCAAACGGTTCTGTCTTTCCTGATCCATATGCTTCGTGCTGAGATATGGATGACATATGCAGTATAGCTGCTCTTCCTGCGAGTGATTCTCTGGCAAGTTTCATAAGACCAAATGCCTGTGATCCTGAAAGCCAGAAAGATCCCGGTTCGGCACCGTTATCGACTGCAATTTTGATATAAGAAAATAATTCCGGAGCATACTGTACTTCATCTATCAGAACCGGAAGAGGATGCAGCTGAAGAAACATAGCAGGATCATTCTTGGCGAGCCTTCGTTCTTCAAGATCATCTAAAGTCACATAAGACATATTTTCCGGCATGATTTTTTTAAGAGCTGTCGTCTTGCCTACCTGCCTCGGTCCGGTGACAATAATACATGAATATTCTTCTGAAAGCGAAGATATTTTATCTGAAAGATCTCTGTCTATATAAATCATAAAATCATTCCTCTCGGCTAAAATTCGATTCAATCTTATTTTAGCCGAGATTTATGATTTTGTCAAGGCAGATATATTGATTTACACACAAAAATGAATTAAATATTTACAATATATTTTGGTTAATATGCGTAACTTTATTTTTCAGACATAAAAAACGCTAGGCACATGGTTTTAGTGATTATC
>DEBW01000100.1:2367-2595 GCA_002348905.1 Ruminococcus flavefaciens
AAAAATGAAATATAACAGATCTATGTACACTGGAAGCTACAGTGCAGAAGATTTTGTATTCTTCTGGGGACACACTCCTGCTGCAGACGGGAAGATAACAAAAGCGTGCTTCAGCCAGTGGTGGCTTTGTGATTTTAATGATGACGGAATAGATTTCTGCTGTGCGGAACAGTACATGATGTATCACAAGGCACTTGCATTTTCTGACGAAGAATATGCAAAGAAGAT
>DEBW01000139.1:0-36741 GCA_002348905.1 Ruminococcus flavefaciens
AGTTATAAGTAATGTCATGATCTTACACCAGCTTTCTTCTTTTCTTCTTTCTGAGACGATACTATCTTACTTGATACCGCCAGAGCCGCTGCCCATACTGCCGTGACAAGAACTGCCATTGCTGTGCCGGATGTTGCCATTTCATGAAGCATCTCAGCGGCATCAGAAGGATCACTTGCAGCCGTAAGGAACGGGAAGAACGGTGATATCTCACCATGCCATAAATGCTCGAATGCAAGAAGTCCTGAACCTCCCCAGAGCATACCGTTGAGCCATTTCAGCTTTTCAGAAAAGCGGAGAGTTGTCTCGCTGTCCTTCTTTCCTTCCTTCTTTTCAACGACTTTCTGTACAATTGTTGTAACTACTGCCTCTGTTGCAGGCACTAAAAAACAAGCCATGATTTTTCCTCCTGTTATTTATCCCAGCCAAGAGCTTTTCTCTTAGCTTTCATATCAGCAACTATCTTTTCACCGAGTTTTACAGGATCTGTATCAACATTCATTGATGAACCCAGTGTTTCAAGTGTGCCGTACTTCAAGAATTCTATTACGTTCTTAGAACCGTATATCTGTGCCTCAACACAGTGATATGAGCTGATACCGTTAAGTCTGAAACCAAGTGCGGCATCTATACCCTTTTCATTTCCCCACTCAGGAGAAGAAAATGCAAACGGCATCTCATATATCTTATGTCCGAGCGCTCCGGCGATACCTGCGAATATTCCCGATGAACGGGTATTGTCGATACATTCGCCGACGTGCCATACAGGCGGAAGGTCAGGTTCAAGGAATTCCCTGAGACTATCCCCTGCTTTTTCCTTGCCGGATACTGCACAGTAACCAAGCTTCATAAGTGGGAACGATGCACAGCCGTTTGACAGGATGAGCACATTGTTTTTAAGGAGTACATCAGCAACATCAACTATGCACTTCTCATAGAGTACCTTCGGATTATTGCATCCTACCATATTTACCACGCCAAGTATCCTGCCGTCCTTGATAGCCTCAGCGATAGGAGCAAAACCTCCGAAACGCTTACAGAGATACTCAACTGAGAAGCCTACTTCTGCTTCAACTTCATAAGGCGGTATGTATACAGGGATACCCTTTCTTGCTTCAAAGCTTTCAATAGCACGACAGACTATCTTCTCTGCGAGAGCCTTTGTCTCGTCTATATTTGAATGGTGGTGGTCATACTCGTAGCGTTCAGCACCCGGAAGTCTTGCAGATTCGCTTGTGGTGACTACAACTGTCTTGAAGCAGTGTGCGACTTCCATAATTGACGGGAATACGTCCTGTACATCAGCTACCCATAAATCAAGTGCGCCAGTACCGAGAACAAGTTCAGCAGATACGGCATTTGAAAGAGGTATAACTCCTGCGTAACGGTACATAGCTGAAAGTCCTGAACAGCATATGCCGTAGAATCTTATGCCCTTAGCTCCCTTTGACTTTGCAAGTTCGATAAGGTCTTCACGCTTGCCGGCTTCAACTATCTGACTTACAAGAAGCGGTAAATGACCGTGTACAGCTATATTAACATAGCCCTTTTCGAGTGCGCCGATATTTACCTTTGAAGTTACTCTGTCGCCTACTCCGAACAAACTGTCAGTAGCTATTGAAGCTCCGACAACTCCGGAAAAAGTAAAGGCAAGACCGCATCTGAGGAACTGCTGCATGATAGACTTCCAGTCGCCGTCAGTTGCACAGCCGGATTTGTGATAAGCTTCAAATACTTCATGATATGCGCTTATCGGAAGTATATCAAGGTCTTTCCATACTTTCTGTCTCTCAGGTACAGCGCAGGCAGAAATTGTCTTATACTCGTCCGGAACAGTTCTTGAAAGGTCTTCAAGGAGAGCATCTGCAAGGTCTTTTGCTACATTTTTGAGCTGGCGGTTCTTCTGCTTTATGCCGAACGCCTCAGCAGTTGAACGTATCTTCTGCTCGCCGAGTATAGGCACATCGAGTTTTCCCTCAGCAGCCCATTTAAGTGCAAGCATTACTTCTCTTGCGTGCATACCGTGCTGAGCAGCGCCTGCCGCAGCTGAACGGAGAAGATTTCTTGCAACTATAAGGTCAGCATCTGCTCCGCACACGCCCTTAGGTGCTTTCGGAGTAATACGGCAAGGTCCCATATTGCATATCTTACAGCATATTCCTGCAAGACCGAAATTACACTGAGGCTTCTGCTGGTCGAAACGGTCAAACGCAGTATCTATTCCAAGCTGTTCCATACGAAGGAGCATTTCTCTTACAGCCGGATCAGGAGTCTGCTCAATAACGTCCTGCTTTGTAGGGAAAGTCTTTCTGTATTCAGAAACAGCGTTCATATAGTCTTTTATGAATGCCTGCGGATCATCCTGTTCACCTTCGCCGTGACTTGCTTTCAGTATGACCGTAGGTATACCGTGTTCGTCAAAGCCGATAATATTTCGGTGAGAGTGGATATGTGCAGGTGAATCACCATGAGAATGGTGATGATGCCCGTGGTCGTGAGCATGGTCGTGGTCGTGCTCATGACAGTGAGTGTGCTCGTCTTTGCTCATAGAATCATCTCCTAAATGATAGTACACTAATTATATCATAATACTATGATTTTTTCAATACTTTAAAACAAAGAATCTGTATTTTTTATAAAAAATACAGATTCCAGATAAGAATTTCAAATATAATATTCGATGTAACCTTCAGATTTCATGTTGAACAGGTCAAATATCCTGTCACGGACATACAAAAAGTTTTCACTTGTTCTGTCTCTTTTATCGCCAAGCGGAACTTTTACAACGCTCTTTATCCTGCCCGGATCAGCCATCATAACAACTATCCTGTCAGCAAGAAATACAGCTTCTTCGATATCGTGAGTAACAAATATTATGGTCTTATTTTCCTCATGTGATATCTTTAAGATATCCTCCTGCAATTTCATACGTGTGATAGCATCAAGAGCGCCGAAAGGTTCGTCCATGAAAATTATATCAGGATCAACGGCAAGACCTCTTGCAATGGCAACTCTCTGCTGCTGACCGCCGGAAAGCTGTTTCGGATAGCGCTTTTCATAGCCGGAAAGTCCGACAAGCTCAAGATATTTTTTCGCAGCTGCTTCACGTTCAGCTTTCGGAACTTTTTTGGATTCAAGTCCAAGCTCGACGTTTTTAAGCACGTTTCTCCACGGAAGCAGACCATAATTCTGAAAGATAGTGATATTATTTATCGAGGGAGCTTTAACCTCTTTGCCGTCTATCTTCACGCTTCCGCTGTTTACCTTTTCAAATCCTGCAAGAGCATTGAGAAGTGTACTCTTTCCGCATCCTGATGGACCAAGAAGGCATATGAACTCGCCTTTTTCTATATCAAGCGAAACGTGGTCAAGTGCAGTAAACTCCTTGCCGTCCTGAACATAGTTCTTGCAGGCATCTTTTATTTCAATGTACATTATACTGCACCTCCCCATGACTTCATCACAGCTTTTTCAATAAGTTTGAGTATGCCGTCAAGAAGTATTCCTATAACGCCGATAACAAGTATAGTTGCAAGAAGTATATCTGCACGTATATTGTTTCTTGCGTCGATTATCTGATAGCCAAGTCCTGACTGTGCTCCGACCATTTCTCCGGCAACAAGGAATATCCACGCTGTACCAAGAGCGAGATGTATACCGTTTGCTATCTGAGGAAATGCCGCAGGAAAAATCACTTTCCATGTAAGTGCCGGCTGTTTTATACCGAAATTCTTCGATACTTTCAGGTATACCGGATCAATATTTCCGACGGCTGATACCGTTGAAAGGAGTACCGGAAAGAATGCTGCAATGAAAATTATCACGATAGCCGGCACATCTCCGATACCGAACAAGAGAACTATAAACGGCATCCACGCTGTCGGAGAGATAGGTCTTAAAAGCTGCAAAACCGGATTCACGTACTGGAACACCTTAGGTATCCTTCCGAGGATAAGTCCGAGAATAACAGCAGCAGCAACGGATACGGAGTAGCCTACTCCGAAGCGATACATACTCGTTTTGATGTTTTCAAAAAGTGTTCCGTCTGATATCATTTCAAGCAGAGCATCAAATGCCATTTTCGGTGACGGGAACAATGCTTCGCTGTAGCTACTTACTGAGAAAAGCAGCTGCCATATCAGTATAAGTATTGCAATAGATACTACAACATTTTTTAGAGAAAGAAATTTTTTCATCTGCACCACGCCTTATCAAAAATCATTTTTTACAAATTCAGAATAGGTAGGCGGATTATCAGATAAACCATATTCTTTTACCTTATCTGCAAGTGTATTGTATTCTTCTTCTGTTATATCAAGGTCATTGTAGGATATCCACTGTAAGGAAATGTCGAGAACTTCATCTGTCTGGCTGAAATACTTCTTTGCAGTCTCCTTAGCCTTTTCCTTATCGAGGTTATTGCCTGCTTTCTTGTAGTTTTCAACGAATGACTTTGCATCGTCAGGACGCTCGTCAATGAATTTATCTGTAAGAACAAGTCCGCAGCAGAGTGAATCCTCCCAAAGCTCCTCAGAGCTGAAAAGGACTTTTCCTGCTCCGAGAGATACTCCCATTGCTCCGAATGGCTCAGCTACGCAGTATCCGTCTATCTGACCGCTTGCAAGAGCTGACGGCATCTCTGTCGGAGCAAGTTCTGTTACGTTTACATCGTCTATAGTAAGGTTAGCTGTTGCAAGAGCATCGTTGAGAAGTATATTGTGTGATGACTGTCTGTGCGGGATAGCGAATGTCTTTCCTTTAAGGTCAGCGGCAGATTCTATATCATTTGATACAACGATAACATTTCCGTCGTGGTGTCCGAGGGCTACAGCCTTTATGCCTATACCCTCCTGCTTTGACTTCATTGCAAGCTCGATGAGTACAGATGCTCCGTCAACTCTGTTTGAATTAAGAGCATCAAGAAGTTCGTTCCATGAACCGTACTTAACAAGTTCAACTTTCAGACCTGACTGCTTTTCAAGCTCCTCAGCTTCTTCAAGTACAGCAAGTGAATGTGTTATAGGCAGATAAGCTATCTTTACTGTATTGTCACTGCTGTCAGCAGTTTTGCCGCATGATGCAGCGGATAAAGTAAGTGCAAGTGCGAGTGCAGCAGATAATGTTCTTTTTTTCATATTATAATACTTCCTTTCATAATGACAAAGAATCTATAATGTTTTCTAAACATATAATTCATATTAATTTAGTATGATTTAATTTTACAGCGTAACCGCTCATTTGTCAATACATAATTGAAGATTTTCACCAAATTCGTTTATTTAGCTACAAGAATTAATATACTCATAATAATGTTTATGCAATATTGCATACTAATTTGATAGGTTTATTAGATAATAATAAAAAACCTGTTCTCAGACGTACTGAAAACAGGTTCTGAATGTACATAATATATCAGTCGTAAAGTGAAACAAACTTCAAAGGAGTACCGTCTGTAAATTCTTTGATGCCTTCTTCATTATCGAGATGCATGAGATATACATGAACTCCGCTTTCAGCAATGCTCACAAATTCCGGCAGCATCTTTCCTATATATAAGTGGACTGGCGCAGGACTGTCATAAAATGTTGTCTCGGTATAAAGAAACGAGCCTTCTTTAAGAAGCGGTTTGAAGTTTTCGAGAGTTTTGGTATCACCTGTATATACTGCATTATTGCCGTGGATATTCAGATGATAACCAAAGCATTTGCCTTTAAGAGGTTCAACATGAGTTGTAGGTACTGACGAGATAAGCCATTTCTTATTAAGCTTATCAGCCGTTATTATATTGAACCACTCCTCCTGACAGCCTTCTATCCTCATAAGGAGAAGTTTTAATTCTTCCTCTACTTCCGCTGACGGAGCAACTACAGTAACTTTCTTTTTCATTCGGCTTACAAACCACACAAATTGAAGCATTGTTCCAACTCCGCCGCTGTGGTCGCCGTGAGTATGAGTTACGAGAATGTATATATTATCATAACTCTCCCAGTTCATTTTCTTCACCTTCTGAAACGAAGTTGCAGGACAGTCTATGAGTACAAGTTCGTTGTCCTCTACAAAAAAGGCGGAATTATGCTCATCTGCAAATGCCGAACCTCTGCCTAAAAACAGGAGCAAGCTATCATTCTCTATCTCAGTCAGCATCTCAGAGATATGCTCTCCCACATTCTCAATAGTGCTGTGACTTCCGTGAACTCTTTTTATGTTTCCAAACAGCTTCACGCAGTCAGAATAGTTGTCCGGAAGTATAGTATCTGCATCACTGCAAAGCACATACGCTCTCTCGTTTAAATCGTGAGCAGACATTTTTTCGTACTGCTCAACATACTCCGCAGGGATGCCGGAATCTGTGATAATTTCAAGTTTATGCGGATAATTGCATGGATTTGTGAGTATACACGGACGCTTGAATTTGCGGCTGAGCTTATCTGCATACCAGCCGCCTAAACTTTGTCCGACAAAGATAAAGTCATTTGTATCGACCATAGCCATAAGCTGTTCAAGTATTTTTTCAGGAGAATTCCCCTTATAATCCAGCTTCGGAGAAATAATATCCTCAGCAGATATCATACCGCAAAGAGCCTTATAGTTCTTGTTGTCAGCTTCACCCATGAAGCCGTGTAAATTAAGTATTTTCAAATTTATCACCTGTTTCCGTCAGATTTTTTCTTATTATACCATATCGTAATACTATTTACAATAGCAAACTTTTATGTTATAATATTTTCAAAGTTGGTGATAAAGTCATGGATATATCAGGGATCAAAGATATTACGATAATAAACAGTAATTTTGCCTGTGCTGGTTTTACCTCAGGAAATGAAGGTATCTGGTCAAGAAATGAAGCATCTGATCCGCCGACAAAAGACTATGTTTCCCTTGCTGAAAAGCTTGGTATTCCGCTTACAAAGGTGATACGTCCGTATCAGGCAGGCGGAGATAAAGTTGAAATAGTCGGCTCTGAGCACGGCGGCTCAGGAGTAATAAAGGATAATGAACTTAAAAAGGTAGACGGACTTGTTACTGCTGAAAAAGGTCTGGTACTCAGCGTTATTGCTGCGGACTGCGTACCGTTATATCTCATTGATAAAAAAGCTGGAGTGACAGGTATACTCCATTGCGGCTGGAAGTCAGGAGCAGGAACACTGGTTTATAATGCTGTCAGAAAAATGCAGGAGCTTGGCGCTTCTCCGGCTGATATAAAGGTCATCATAGGACCTCATATATGTGAAGAATGTTATGAAGTCGGCGAAGAAGTACGCAATGAATACGCAAATTCATTTACTTGCAATGAGCTTGAAAATATCTTTTCAAGACGCAATAAACGGCTTTATCTCGACCTTTCAGAAGCTATACGCATAAAGTTCACAGCAGAAGGTATTATTAGCAGAAATATTTCAGATGCAAGAGAATGTACCTTTCATAACAAGTCGCTTTACTCCTACAGGCGTGGCGACAGGGGTAAACAGAATCTTGCATATATCATTATGAAAACGGAGAAATAAAATGGATACACTTTTTTCAATAATAATACCGGCGCACAATGAAGAAAAGTACATAGAAAAATGTCTTGATTCAATAATGCTTGCAGCGAAAGAAGTTCCCGACAAAGCTGAGATAATTGTCGTTGCCAATCGCTGTATAGACCGCACAGCCGATATTGCAAAACGTTTCGGAGCTAAAGTTGTTATCAACAACGACAAGTGCATAAGCAGTATCCGCAACGCCGGAGTAAAAGCCTCAAATGGCGAAATAATCGTTACGATCGACGCTGACAGTATGATGTCAAAAGATTCACTTGCTGAAATAAAGGAAATGCTCGGCTCAGGAAAATATATCGGCGGAGGAACTACTCCGAAATTTGACCGTATGTCGCTTGGTATAGCCGTTTCTGCTGTGTATATCGCACTTAATCTTATACCGGTGATGATAAGGAGCGGAGGTATGCTCTCAGGAGCTATGTTCTGGTGCAAACGCCAGGATTTTGACAGTATCGGCGGATTTAACGAGGAACTCGTCAGTCTTGAAGATATGGACTTTGCCAAACGTCTGAAAGCTTTCGGAAAGACCTGTGGAAAAAAATACGGTACTCTTAAAAAGTCATACGTTATAACCTCAAGCCGTAAATTCGATGAATTCGGAGACTGGTACTTACTCAAAAACCGAAAGCTGACAAAAGCTATTTTTACCGGTAAGAACAGAGAAGCTGCGGATAAATTCTATTATGATGTACGGCAACAGCCTGAGAATGTACCTTGTACCAATACTATGGTTGAAAAAGAAAAATTCACACCTGATATAAAGCTTATCATTGAAAACGGCACTATCCTTAAAGGAGCAAACTCTCCTGATATGCTCACAGAACTCATTGTCCCTGAGGGTATCACAGAGATAGCTCCGCAGGCATTCAAAAGATGCCGTAATTTAGAGAGCGTCGTATTGCCTGACAGTATAAGAAAAATTGGAGAAGCGGCGTTTGAATGGTGTTCAGCGCTCAGCTCTGTCAATTTTCCGGAAGGACTTCAGGAATTGGGTAAACGTAGTCTTGCCGTAACAGGAATCAAAGAAGCTGTACTTCCGATGAGTATAAAATGCATAGATAGTGAAGCTTTCGGAGCTTGTAAGGAACTGAAAAAAATAGTCTTTCCTATAAACAATGTGCAGATAGAAAGCGGAGCTTTCAGATGTGACGCTCAGATATATGTCCGCTCAGAAAATGACATTGCACCTATTTACGCCGACAGTGACAGCAGCAGAAAAACCGATGATGTATTTTTCCGCCTTGATATAATGAGAAACGGAGATTATCTCAACAAGAAGCTTGCCGAAAAAGAAAAGTACTGGAAAAATGCTGTTATATGGGAACAAGGCAATATGCTTGCAGCTTCTTATTATGTGGTCACTGAGGACGAAAAGGCTCTGGAATTTGTCATGAAGTCTGTTAATGATCCGATATTTTCAAGATTTGACAATGCTGACATCCTCATAAAAAAGCTTATGCAGAAAGGCTTGATCGACGACGAAACTATAATAAACTACATAAAGTTTATACTGAGAAATACAGTAAACAGGAAATTCTCACCTGAGTACCGTGTTCTGAGGACTATACTGGAGTACATGAAAAACGAGAGAGGTATTGGTCTGCCTGAGTACAGTCAGATAGAACTTGCTGACTGTATAGGAAAAATATGCCCTGTTCCGTGGGATAAGGCATATTTCAGAGTACATAACGATGATAAATTCTCATTTGATTACTGTTACACCGAAAAAGATACAGGTATAAGCGTTTCAAAGGCTACAGAGAGCAAAAGATATGGATATATCCTTGATTACCGCCGTCCGGACGATATCAGTGAGCAGCTTTCTGTAAGGATAAATGAGTACATCAAGCTTTATAAAGAAACTTCCGGAGATAAAATGTGGAAGGCTGTTACGTTTTCAGTTGAAAGCATCGAAAAATACTCCATTGAATATGAATGGGACGATGTTCTGCCGGTTAGTGAGTGGGAGAAAAAATATGCCGGTGAGATACCTGAGGTTTTCCCGTCAGAATATCCAACAGAAAAACTCGAAGAGGAAACAAAGAACGACCTTCCGTCTATGGATATCCCAACCGCAAATGAAGCTATGTCCCTTTCTGTAAAAGAACTGTACGAAATATTCAGAAATGCCTATGATATTCTCGGCACAGACTACATCGAAATGAACGGCGGCGCTTCTGAATCCAGCCTCCGCAAATTCAAAAACTACTTTGAGACTGAACCCGAACCTGAACTTCTTGAATGGCTGAAATACTGCAATGGCATGAAAGTCAACGGAGAAACCATATACGATATAAACAACAATGTATACGAAACAGACTACGTACCATGCGAGGCTTTTACGTTTGCTGATAATGCGTGCTGCGGATATGGCATCATGTTCGATACCGGAAAAATGTGGTGCTTTGACCACGATTTCGGAGATAATGAATACTCATTCATGGATCTTCTTTGCAATTATTACATTGAAGGTCTGAGTGAAGTTGTCCATGAATATGAAGATAAGCGTGAAAAATTATATCTCGACAAAAAAGGCCGTGCTTTCTCAGACAGCTGGGCTGAATTTGTATGCAAATACTTCGGTGCTGACAAAATTAAAGCTGAAGCTGCAAAATCAAGAGCCAAACAGGAAATAAGTTCGTTTGAACGCTTCTATGTGGAACGTATTGCCGACCTCTACGATAATTACATCATGACAGTCTGCGATGGAGAAAAAATAATATAAACTTGTAAAAACTCCCATACACAGTACATCAAAACCTACTGTGTATGGGAGTTTGATTATTTTTTCAGAGCTGAACTCAGAGCGTTCGGGATACCTCTCGGACCTCTTACAGCAAAAATTCCGAACTCATTTTTCATGCGTTCAAAAGTGAAAGCATCTTTGTCATAGCGTTTCAGCAGCTTTATCTTCATAAGCTTTGTTATGGTCAGACCGTCTTTGTGAAAATCAAACGGAATATCAGTTTCAAGGACTCTGCACTTATATAGTATCGCAGATACCGGCGAACCTACGTACAATATGACCGTATCATCCTTCTTCATACCTTTTCCCTGCTTCCATGTGATAGTATCAGTATCATCAAAGGCGTGAACTATGTCGTAGTACTTAGGGTTTGAAGGTATCAGCCACTCTTTCGGTGGACGCATCTCATTTGCTCTCTTACTTGAGGCTGTAGCCTTAAAACTTGTATCAATGAGCGGAGTTATCGTTTCAAGCGGCACTCTGCCGTCAAGTACTATTGATACCCAGTTTCCACGGCTGATATGATAACCGGCATAGAAACCGTCCTGCTGTAACAGAAGGTCTCGCAGGAGCAGGTCACTTACCTTTATGTTAAGTATGTCAACCATGCCACTTCTTTCTCTGTCTATCTTTCCGTAAGGGATATCCATGACTATGCTGAACCACTTTCTGTTGTCCTCATGGCGGAATACTGCATAATCGGGAAATCTTTTCCACAGATACTCCGGAACTGCTTTATACTTTCCGCTTATATACTGCATCACTTCTTCACGAATTTTACTGCTCATGATTCAGCCACCTTTCTTAGAAATAAGTGCCTCTACGATATCACGCTTCTCATAAAGCACACATCCTCCGGTATGGTCATCCATAAGGATATTTCCGTCCCTTAAAGCTGTAAACAGCGGAGAATGCATAGCTTCACGGAGCGAAACATCCTTAACATTCACATCAGAATACGGCGAAAACGGACACGGTTCTGCACCGCCGTGAGAGTTTATATGGAAGAATCCACGTCCTGCCGCTACACTTTCTTTCGGATTTTTTAACGTCGCCTTAATGGCATCTGAAACAATACTTTCAACGCCTTCTGTCAGATAGTTTTGCAGATCAAAAACTGTACTCTCGTTTTTCTCCATATTTATCCCTGCTTTCGCCTTATTTATAAGATATTATAACATTTTACAGCAGTTTTTGTCAATGTAATGATTGTAAAAGTTTTCTGTCTTATCTAAAATCAAATCATATAACACATAACAAATCTTATATATCAAAGTTCATAATGTTTTTAAATATGTATAGATTTTATTTATAGTTTATCTATTGCTTTTTGCTCGATATAGATATATAATATAATTGTATAGTTGTATATTATAAATTTATATCATAAAAGCTGTTTTGCACGAAAATACTATTGACAGCAGAAGGGAGTCAACATGGATATACAAAGATTTGCTGATACCTTTTTCGCACCGACCTGCATTGTTTCAGTACATAGAAAACCTAACGGCAGCTACGGAGATATCCGGATTGCTGCCGGCAATAAAAAATATATTGATATTATGGAAAGCAGACCAAAACAATCAGATAACGGACTTCCATCTGACGAAAAGCACGTATTTGTACCTGATATGCCATACGAATATTATTTCCCGAAAATCCGCAGCTTTGAAGATGTTTGCTTCCGTGCTGCAATACAAAAAACTCCGGTACATACATACGCTCACATTGACGAGGTGGACATTTGGTTCGATATCTATGCTACGCCTATGGACTACGAAAACGGCGATATCTGCTACTGTGCATATACCGCCACTCCAAGCAGAAACGCTGATATCATCCTCGACACCGTGCATACCGCACAGACTTCAAATGATGTCCTGAAGACCTGTATAAAGCTTCATAAAGCAAATAATCTTCGTGAGGCAATGGAAAGTGTTATTTCAGAGATACGTCAGATATGCAAAGCAGAATGCTGTACAGTCCTTCTGCTGAATGATTCCGATGAAACTTACTCTATCCTTGCTACAGATTTCAAATCCAACAGCATGATGAAGCGTGTTACAGAATTTGAAGGATTTTATGACATTGCTTCTTCATGGATAGATATGATCGGTACTGAAAACGACTGCGTAATAATTCAGGATAAAAATGATATGGAATATTACAGCAGGATAAATAATCCGTGGTATCTTACTCTTGTGGAAGCCGGAGTCAAAAGCGTTGTGCTCTTCCCTCTGCGTCAGGGACATGAAATACTCGGATTCATATGGGCTACCAACTTCGATACGACCGAGACTATGAGAATAAAAGAGACTCTTGAACTTACGACATTCTTCATTTCCTCGCATATCGCAAAGTACAACGTTTTAAAACGCCTGAAGCATATGAGCTATACCGATACTCTTACCAAACTGCCTAACCGTTTCGCCTGTACCGAATATATAGCCGATCTCATCAGCCGCAAAGAAAAATTCACTGTAGTTTCGATCGACCTTAACCATTTCAAAAGCATCAATGACTCACTTGGACTTGAAGCAGGAAATCAGGTGCTTATAACCGTCGCTGAACGCTGGAAAGATTTATCAGATACTGACAGCTTCGATATACCTCAGTATGTCACACGTATAAACGGCGACGAATTTATGCTCGTAATATGCGGTTACGATTCAGAAAAAAAGCTTCGCAGAACTATCAGCAACTACAATAACGCTCTCAGCGAGCCTCTTACTGTAGACGGCTGTGACCTCTATATCACCGCAAGTTTCGGTTATGCAGAATATCCGACTGACGCTGACTCTGCTGATTCTCTCATTTCTCACGCAAACGCTGCTATGAACGAGATAAAAAAAGCTAACAGCAGTGACCACATCATGCGCTTTTCATCAGACCTCCTCAGGAATGAGCATATCATCGAAATCGAGAGCAAAATAAGGAACGCTCTCGAAAATGATACGATATACTTCAATTTGCAGCCGCAGTATAATATGGAGCATAAGCTCCGTGGCTTCGAGGCTCTCGCACGTATGAAAGACCAGTATGGCAACTTCATCTCTCCGGGAGAATTTATACCAATAGCTGAAAAAGTAGGTCTTATCGACAAAGTTGACAGCATGGTATTCAAGAAGGCTGTTAACTTTTTCAGCAGTCTCGTTAAAAAAACCGGTCTTGACCTCACTATCAGCATAAACGCATCCGTAAGACACCTTATGAAAAACGGCTTCATCGAAGAGATACGTGACCTTATCAATAGCAGCGGACTTTCAGCAAATCAGCTTGAAATAGAAATAACCGAATCAATCCTCATAGATTCGGCTGAAAAGGCACTTCAATGCATAAACCAGCTGAAAGATATGGGACTGAAGCTTGCTATCGACGATTTCGGAACAGGTTATTCATCCCTTAGCTACCTTAACAAGATACCTGCTAATCTGCTTAAAATAGACAAGTCATTCATTGACAGGATAGATTCAAACGATTCTTCAAAGCATTATGTTGCGGCTATGATATCTATGGGACACATAATGGGACTTGATGTAATATCAGAAGGTGTCGAAGAACCTGAACAGCTCGAAGCCCTCCGCAGTATTGGCTGTGACCTCGTTCAAGGTTTTATATGGGGACGTCCTATGTCAGCAGAAGATGCTGAAAAACTGGTTTTGGAAATAGCTGAACAGACTAAATAAGAAATACGATACAAAAACCTCGCAGTAAATTTCTGCGAGGTTTAATGTTTATGCTTATATTCCGCTTCTATCCACTGCATAAGTACATCCGTGATATAAGCTCGTTCATCTTTTGTAAGCACCTTTCCGGCTGGGATATTATGCCACTTTTCAAGGCATCCTCTACAGCAGCAGGCTGTTGCGTGCTGCGCTATGAAAACCGGATGTCCCTTCATCGGAGTCTGCTTACCGTCATTTTCAGGATTTTCCGCAGAAAGGCGTTTTTCCACAAAGTCCTGTGCATGACTGCGTATAACTTCAATTCCTTTTTCTGAAATGTATGCTATGTCATTATCGTTCAGATGAAACCTGCTTCTAAAATCTGACTTCCTGAGCCTGTTAAAAAGCTCCTCACGCTCCGGAAGCTCATACCTTATCCAGTTCGCCGAAGCAGTACCCGGAATATAGCTGTAACCTGACCTTTTTGCCTGTGACATCTGATATTTGCGCTCTATATGATATGTCTTTCCGTCCCTTACAAATACAGTTCCGGTCTGCTTGAAATAAAAAGGCACACCGCAGCGGACACATTCTCTGCGTACTTCCTGAATCCACCTCATATCACAAGAACGGGCGTTATCTCCTGATTCTCCGCCGCAAGTGACATTTTCGATAAGTCCGGTCGCAAGATACTTTTCAATCTTTATCTCGCCAAGCATAGGCTCACATATGATCTCACGATGTTTTATAGGGAGTTCAAGAAAGACCGGAAGCCTGTAGTCTGCCCTTTCCTGATCCTCGCAGGTATTGCATATCGTCACATTATCCCAGCCGTCACCCCAGTCAGGAGGTATGCACAGCCGGAAGCGGTCTATTCTTTTGGTGATTATGCAGAAATGCAAGTCCTGACGCTGACGTATCATGTCCCAGCATTCCTGCCGCCAGTCGTCTGCAAGGTCAAGGAAAAAATCGGATGTCATGCAGGTGAAAACAACTCCGTCATCAGCGGTAAGTTTATACTCCCCCTGCCTGTTCTTTTTCAGCGGTAGAGCATAATCCCCTGTCTTTGATACGACAGATGCATCTTTTCCTATACTTTCATCACGCCTGTAAACATAGCAATTCGCACATCCGGGACTGATTTTCCGGCAGCCGTGCCAAGGATTCCATATTGCCATAGTCTCCTGCTCCTCACACATAGATCTCATTGTAACTATTATATCAGACTGATTTATTAAAATCAAGATACTTTTGATCAATAAATATTAAACAGCCTGTCCGGAAATTAATTTCATGCGGACAGGCTGTTATTCTGATGTATAAGGCTCTATTTTTCCGGTAAACAACGCTCTTGCGTCTTCAAATTCAGAAGCACAGGTCGAGAGATATATCAAACGGTCGTTTTCATTTAATTCTGTTTCAGTGTAATTTATGCTGTTCTCTTTTATATGCTCAAAAATATCCGTATCATCTTCTGACATATCATATATCTTGTCAAGCGCACTTACTACAGCAAGTGCAAAAAAATCTATACGATAAATGCTGTCATTCGTAAAAAGCCAGCCGTAACGGTGCTTGTCGAAATTGTCCTTTTCCTTAAAAAAGCGTATATCTCCGAACATACCGTACTGCATATTATGACCGTAGAGTATATTGTGCTTACCTGAAAAATCGTTTTTGCATTGGCTGTCAAGGAATATCGAACCAAGGTCATTTTTTCTTCCGTCCGGAGAATGATGAAGATAATACTGGTTGTCTGTACCCTGCACTATCGGATAATCTATATCCGAATCTGCAACATATATCCAGCCGATAAGGTCATCACAATCAGCGGACAAAGTATTCAGCTTTCCCTTTATCTCAGTTACTTTCTTTTCGGATATAAAAGGCACAGTGGCATCATACTCGGCATCCTCCGCAGTTTCTGGCAGAATTTCGGTAATTACTGATTCTGTAGTTTCGTTCATGACAGCAGTTTCAGATACTGTAGTCTGTATCTCAGTGCTTTGACTAAGCTTTGTTTCTTCTGCCGTACCGGATATTTCATATGAACGTGTTTTTCTGAAAACGGTAAAGCCAAGTGCAAGCGCCACTAATACTACCGCTATCCAGAAACGTGAATCCTTTAACATTCACACCACCTCTTTATAATATATCTCCCCTTGCTTAAAACAAGGGGAGATAATAATTTCATATAATGTGTCAGATCATATTGTCAGTATCATCTTTCTTCTTATTCTTCATGAATATGATAAAGAGCAGGATACCAGCAGCTGTAATGAATATGAACGGTGCTATATCGAATATGAGACCTGTTATAGAGATATCTCTGAGTGTATTGGTTATTATTATCTTATTGCTGTTATCTTTGAGTGCAACACTGTATGCCTCTACCATTTCAGCTGTATCATCTTTTTCAATTGAGATGGAGTTGCCGCTTTTAGTTTCATCGCTGTTTACTACTTGTTTTGCATTGCCATCGCAGGTAGCTGAAACTGCATAAGCAACATCTGTATCATTAGTTTCCTTCACCTTGACCTTTGTTCCTGCCGGCAGACCTATAAGGCTTATCATTTCTCCATGCTTGAGGTTAAAGTTGATGTCGCCAAGATTTGCGCCGCTTTCACTACTCCATGCACCGTTTGCATCAAGAGCTGTGACCGCATGTTTAGTACCGTCATTTATTGAGAAATTAGCACTGTTTTTTATCGTACTATTGCTCACTGATATTGAAAATGGGAATTCATGCTGTCTGTCAGCAAAGTCACCAGACACCTGCTTCTTGATATCTGCATTATAGGTAAGGTACTTATCGCCTTTGAAATCAGCTGGAATTACACTTCCATCACCGTTAGTATCTCCTTCATAAGTTGTAGTAAAGCCGTCTATCTTGACACCTTCATCTACAGTTTCACTGTATGTTATACTTGTACTGTCAGTAATTTCAACACCTTTCAGCATTACGTAACCATATATAAGAAGACCGTTTCCTTCATCCTTATTCTTTACATATACATCAAGATATACAACATCTCCTGCTGTACCCTCTGTAACGCCTGACTGAACATAAGTATCTTCAGCTGTTGTTTCAGTTATCTTGTATCTGTAAATACCAACACCGTTATTTTGCGTAGCAGGATTGTTGTCAGGATCATATATCTTTGAAGCATTAATAGTGACGCCCATTTGCTTTGTAAATTTGTAATCTTCGCTGCAAACGTACGGCGTATCTGTTTCCTTGTTTGTATATTTAAGATTATTCGGATCACATTTAAATGTTATAGTTCCGTTCTTTGTCAGACCGTCAGCTGACGTTGACATCTGAGCTTCTGCATTTCCGCTGTCTGTTATCGCTGTTACCGCCTGTATAACACCAGGATATACTGTCAGCGGAACAGGATTATTATTTGAATCTATCGTAGTTATTGTAGCATCTGTCACATTTGCAGAAGTAATAGCATAACTATAGACCATATTCGGCTCAGGTATTCTTTTATTTTCAGGATTAAATGCAAGAATATCTTTCATTACTACTATTTCAGCAGTTTCACTTGAAGTTTGAAGCTTATGAGCCGGAAGATCATCTCTTACACTTGAATCAACTGCTATACAGTTGAATGCTGATGCAGTAAGTGTCGATACAGTCATAAACGCTGTGATTGAGGATAAAGCCGTTTTTATAAAGTTCTTTTTCATAGATCTCATCCTTTCGCAGTAAAAATCATTGTTGTCGTAATGTCGTGTAAAATGTTATTTTTTGATATCATGGAGGTTTATCTTTTTCGTTCTTTCTGAACTTTCTTCTCTTAGATCGGAGAGTTTTCATAAAAGCGTTCCCTCCTTTTTTTAGAAATCCCAACTCCTGTAACTGTTGCTGCAAGCAGCAGGAGTATTATCATATAAGGCTTGTCAGAATCATGATTGCCGGTTATCGGAACAGGATAAATGTTAACGATATCAACTCTTGTATCAGCATTTATATGAAGTGCGAGCTGATTACTGTTTACTGCTGCACTACGACCGTTTATACTTGCAGTCATAGTAAAGCCTCCTGTTGTTTCTTCGGTTATCGTATAGTCCCCCTGTGACAAACCATATATCGTTACAGCAGCATCCTTTTGTATTGTAATAACGAATTTGTTCTCTGATGCCGATATCGTATCAGCATTGCCGTATCCGCCTATATAGTATTCTCCGTCAGCGATAGCATCTGAATATATACTGAAAACGTAACTCAGCACGTTTTCCTCACCCGGATCTGCTTCCGGCGGATTACCAAGTATACTTTTTGTAAGTGTCAGAGCATAACCTCTTATTTTATAAATGGCGTATACCACAAGTTCGTCATTGAAATTATGCGGTGTATCAGAATCAGTAAAGTGATATTGCAAAGCTGAGTCTGAATATCTCAGATAAACGTCCTCACTGTTAAATGTTTCAATAACTCCGTCATTATTTTTTATTCCTATCTCAGAAAGGTCGAGTACCGAATGTTTTTCGTTGTGGTCTAAAAGGTCAGGAATAAGAAATGCCGGATTGCCTGGAGTGCTTATCTGTGATATGAGCAGTTCACTTTCTGACGAGACTGGAAGCATTTCATTCTGAGAAATAGCATTGCCATTTCTCATAAAGTCTGCACCATTTTTCTGAAGCTGATCTATCTCTACAAGTTCGCCGTCTTTCGGATTTCTGAGCATATACCTTATATTAGGACGTTCAAAGTAAACTAAGTATATCTCATTATCTCCAAGAAGCTTTGTGCTGTCACCGTTAAGATAGAAGCCGTACTCTTCATCGCTGATACTTCCGAAAGACAGTGACGTTATTGACGATACAGTATTTACCGGCGTTACAACATTATCGCTGTTTTCATTTCCGGCTAAGATACTGTAAAAGCCGTATATTCCTTCCGCATCGTTGATGAATGTGTATTTATCAATTGCTGACAGATCCCATGTTCCGCCGAATATATGCGAGTAGATTCCCGCATCATCCGTTCTGAGCGTTTCGTTATGGATTATAGCTCCGTTTTTAGCTATGGCAAGGTGTAAATGCTTTTCAAACTGGTGAGTGTTAGTGTACGTTATAGTAACAGGATCAGTCACACTTGTTGATGTGTATGAGCTTTCTAAACCATTATCACCTGTCACAGCATCGTTTGAAGTTTCATAATCATCTTTCCGTGTCTGGACTATATCTATCTTCTGAGCGATATAAGTTTTAGTTGTATCCTGATAGAATACTGGATAATCATACCTGCCTATGTGTATAGTTTCTCCGGCTGATGTATATCCCGTGGTTATTGGGGAAGTTTCACTGTAAAGCAGTACAAAAGATTCCGTCTGATCGTCAGATAGTGATAATGGCTGAGAATACAGTTCTTCCGATCCTGAAGTTAACGTGTTTTCAAGAGCATAGTCAGTATTATCGGTTATCTCATGATATGTATAATTATAGTTTCCGGTTCGGTAGTAGTATTTTCGTATCACAGAGTTAGTAGTGACTTTCTTTACGTTCACACTGTAATCGAAAAGCTCTGACATATCCTCCGGAAGTCCTATAGTCTTCTCAGTAAGATTTACCACTGTCGGACGGACTTCATAGTATAACACATACAACTGGATATCATACCCGAACAGATGCCATTCTGTACCGTCAAGCGAATACTCATAACCCTGCCAGGTATTTTTTAAATAAAGCTTTGGTCTGTTTTGATCTCTGTCTGAATACTCAGATATTATGTGCAGATGAGCAGAATCCGCTGCATTGATGTCACCTATTGCAAATGAATAATACGTTGGTCTGTAGCTGTTGCTTGTCGCCCATGAAATCGGTGAAGTTATAGTACCGCCCATATCAAAGGCTGTTGCTGAAATATTAACTTGTCTCGGAGCATTTGAATTTAACGGCGTTACATCCGCAACTTCTCCTTCTATCGAAATCTTCTTATAGCCTACCGGAACATTCTTCGGACTTGTATAGTAGACGAAATATACCGCCTCCGGAGAAGTGTCTGACGTATCAAAAACGTGCCACAGACCGTCAGAGGAATACTTCACTTTTACCTTCATATCCTCGGTATCATATCTGATAGCCGTTATCGTGTTTTCTTCGGACAAATTCAGGTAGTCATTATCACCATTTCCTGCAACGCCTGTAAATACGAACTCCTTGCCTGTAGTCTTGTTCGCATCAGCGTAAACATTTGCATCGTTTACATTTGCAAGAGAAATTTCTTCATTCCTGATAGTGATATGCGTTACTCCGTTTTTCAGCCAGTCATCATGCTTTATCCATACCTTGTCAGTCGTATCAACTATATGTACCGGTATTTTTATCGGAGCATCCCAGCAGCCGTACAACGTCAGCTTTCTTCTTGTATTGCCTGAACCGTCAGTATAAACTCCGGAATACTGCTCCATAAGCTCCTTCGTTATAGGAGTATCAAAGCTGAAAGGTGTTTCCATTACTCCAACGCTCGTCTGTTTTACAAGCGACCAGTATTTGAACATTTCCTCCGGAGCGTCTGATACCGGCGAATATCCAGGCTGTTCTAAAGAAGTTCCCAGACGTATAACGATATAGTATAATTGTTCTGACGGACTCCATACATAACCTGAATCTGTCCAGTCGCCGCCCCAGCCTGTATTATTATTCTGAGCGTTCACATTATTTTTATCAAAGTAGACACGAGTTTCCCACTGTGCATAGAGTACGAGCGGTTCATTTATATCAACATAGCATTTTATACTGTCTGCTTTGAATGTAGCTCCGTTTTGCCCGTTAGGTGTCGTACTCCAGCCTGCAAAGGTATATCCCGGATTTGTGAATCCAATACCGTCTGCAAGTTTGATCGCTGAATTATTCATAAGGTCGCTTACTACAAGCTGATTATCCTTGATCTCAACTTCTGTTGAAAGCGGAGTATCTGTTCCTTCGCTGTAGATAAGAGGAGCACGGGAGTTATCCTGACCTCCGGCGTGTGATAAAGCTCTGCTGTCCAAAGTACCGCCGTTAGGATCATAGATTATCTTTGCAGTCTTCAGGTCTTCGTAAACCGCATCAAGGAAGATGACCTGCTTATTCACGACATCTCCGTTTTCATCCACATCTGAGATAAATGATGCATAATCTGAACTGAACTGGAAGCTCTGTCCCGGATAGTAAACTTTATTACTTGGATCATTTCTTATTTTCCAGCCAATGAAGTTTTTTCCTTCAGGAGCAAGTGCTACACGAGTAACGACGATATCTGCGTGGTCAGCATAATTATCAGCATCAAGGAACTCAAATGTATGCTCATTGCTGTCCATTTCATCTATCGTACCTTCGCCGGCATCATATTTGATAAAATATGTTCCAAGCTGTTTCCAGTGCAGTCTAAGGTAAGTATTCTTCAATACACGAGTACCGAAATTGAACGGAGTTTCCTTTCCCGTTACCGGATCGACCTCAAACCAGCCAAGATAACGGTATGCGCCGTCAACCTCCTTGTAACGTACTGCACTTGATGCCTCGGATACATCAGTAGTATAGTAAGCTCCACGGGTACAGTGTCCGTCTATTACCTGATTCTTATACGTGGTATCCTCTGCCGGATCCCATTCTTCGCCAAGTCCGTAGTACGCTCTGTTTTTCAGTGCGTAATAGTACTCGCCGTTGACATCCGGTTCAAAATCTCTTGTAGCAGTCTTGTATTCTTCGATAGGATCACCGTTGTAAGGCTCCCAGAACCATGTTGCCTGCGAACCGGTAAGAGCTCCGCCGTTAGGATCAATTTCTATCTTGAACCATTGTGTCTGCCAGCCGGCGTAAATTATCTTGTTTGCATTCGGCATCGTTTCTGTACTGAAGTTAACGTTTGTTCCTGAACTGCAATTCTGATCGTAATACCAGCCTGAGAACGAATATCCTGCATATTCCGCAGGTGTATCAGGATCAGGCGGCTGCTTGCCTGCAAGCGATTCCTGATAAAGCACCGTTACTCTATAGAATTCATTACTTGGTTTTCTTGAATCAACAAAAGTAAGCTCATGGCTTCTGCGTTTATGGTAAACGTAAAGATTGCTATTATTTGTCCTTACGCTTTTATCTTTACCTTGTTCATTCGGTGCGTTCTGGTCAATTGCATTGTTTGAAGGATTGGCAGTGAAACTGCCGTGAGAATAGCCGTAAACGAGAAAGCCTTCAAATTTATTGGTGAAGTTGAAAGTAACATCATCGCCGGAAGCGTTTGTCGTATATACAAGTGCAGTATTGTTGATATCATAGTTTCCGTTCAGATCCTGAAGAACGTGTACTATCTTGAAATTGCTGTTATTTCCGTTTTGTTCGATCTCTGTCGTATAAGTATGCGTCGAACTGTTATAGTTACTGAAACTTGAATCTATTGAATTAAAAGCTTCAAGATATGTTATACCAGTATTTGGATTTTTCTTGTATCGCCATGCCTTTGCACTGTCCCACACATATTCATACTTAGATACTTTCTGTCCGTACAGACCTTCCCAGGAATAACTGCTTCCTGACTGCGGTCTGAAAGTGTATACTACCTTGCATCTGTCATAGTACACATTCAATACCGTTGAGCCGTTTCCAGCCACTATTTTCGGATCATCATTTCTGCTGTAGAAGAATCCTGTATAGTCGTCGCCTGATAAGTTTTTAAACTCGTCAGCAACCGAAACTGTAGCTTCTGTCATTGCATCGATTGCACGGCTTTCTGCAAAGTCATATGTCTTTTCTACAGCATCTCTGTCATCAGATTCTTTTTGCCTCCAGATAACGACAGTATACGTTGAATTTGAAGGTGTCCAGTGTGCGTAAAGATCGACCTGCACTGTTTTGTGCTGTCCGGGAATATCCTTGAAGAAAAGCCTGTTATTTCTCACCTCCAGCTTGTCAGTAGAAAGATTGCTTACAAGTTCAAGATTACCGTCTGTAACCGGAGTACCGTTCTCAGTATACCAGCCTGTAAAAACATATCCTAAAAGTACAGGAGGAGTTTCCTTTGAAAAGTCAAAGCCTTCATCAGACGAGAAGTATTCCGGCGGTTTATAAGTAGCACCGCTGTAATGATTTGCATTTTCTCCCGGTCCGTCCTGATTGGTATTGAATTCAAGCCAGCGTATCGGCTCAAACACAGGATAAAGACGGGTAGTGGCTGATATTATTATCGTATCTGTATTTATAACATTTACGCTTGTAGATTCAGTATAGTTCTTTATATCTTCCTGAGTCTGGTACTGCTCCGGAACGACCGCCCAGCCTTTGAATGCCATTTGCATCGGTTCGCCCTGCACCTTATCCTCATCATCGTAAACTACATCTAAATCGCTTATATCCACCACAGCATACAAATCTGTCTGATTGCCGTAAACATCGGTAGCAGAACCGGCTTTAAGATCGCCTCGTCTTGTAGCCATGACAGGAAATTTATGAGATTTTCCGTTATACTGGTCATGGAAGATAACGTAAACGCACGATTTGAATACCGCACAAAGGGTAACTGTTTCATTTTGCGTTACGGCTTCGATATTATCGAAATCATACGGTGTATCTGAAAGTGTATCACCTTCTGAAACGAACCAGCCTATAAAGGTAAATCTGCTGTCCACATCAGCAGGAAGCTGTGGGAATATGAGCTTTTCGCCGTTTTTGATAGTCTGCTGGCATATCATTTTGTGATTGCCGTTGCTGTCAATACCCGAAGTCGGGAAGTAATAATACTTGTAGCCGGTATTGTTCAACTGATTTTCCGGCATTTTAAAATAATACGTTCTCAGCGGAGGCGAGCCGTCATCTACCTCGAATACGGAGAAACCGGTAGTTTCAAAGTTTATTGCTCCGTTTCTGACCTTGAAATTCTTGATCTCCTCACGCAGACCATTGTCATCAATATGCCATACACGAAGCTTCTGCTCTTTTGAAACAGCCTCTTTAATAGCATCATTTTTTATCCTGACTTTGATAGTATCGCCGTTTTCAGGCTGAAATTCTTCACCGTTACTGTCAACGATAGTGATGTCATAAGCGCAGATATTATCCGCTGATGCATCATCAGTGCTCTGCACAGTTACCTCTGCATTTGAAGGCATCATGCCGTTAACTGTTATCTTTGTATCTGTGCTGTCTTCCGGCGATGCAGTAAGCACCTGATATTTCAGGCTTTCATCTGTTTCTTCTGCTGCCGTATATTCTGAAATAACAGCCTCCGCAAATGCTTCTGTCAAAGAAGAAGGCATAAATGCAACTGATATTATAAAACTCAAAACAATAGTTATCAGTCTTTTAAACTTATTCTTTTTATTGATCCCACGCATATACATCACCTCTTCATGTGGAACATCGTATAGATTTATTCGCTGTTTTCAGCTTATTCCGGACGTTTTCCCCTGTATCTCATAAATATGTAATCTGCTGTCAGTGCAGAAGCTGATATAATTATCATTACTCCTGTCCATTTATCTCTTATGCACATACGTCCTTGTATGTCTTCTGTAAGAATGAACACAAGCCCTGATACTATCAAAATAAGTATCTCACTAATCACTCCTGCCCTGCCTTTTTTTACAAAGTGTTTCAAGTCGCTTAGCACCTTATCTTCTGTATTGCCGTTTTTCTCAAGTTCATTTATCTTTCTTTTTGAATATGAAAACTGGCCGTATTTTCTTTTCAGTGACCATAACGGCAGAAGTGTAAGAAATGTACAGCATACACACAACAAATTCAGTATCGCCCATTTTCCATTGCCGACTTTATGTCCTATAGCTATCAGCTTTAACGGTATTTTTTCTTTGTCAGGCGTTTTTTTCGACTCTGCTATACGTACTGTTGCATTTCCGTCTGTAGGTTCATCCCATGGAGTTACACTTGCAAAGAGAACTATTCTTCCATTGGTAATAGCATCTGAACAGGTGGACAATCCAAGTATCTGAACTCCGTCAAGTGTTTCCGGCAGATCTGTCTGATTTTCAGCGTGTTCATTGATATACTCATATAACAAAGGATACTGCTGCATCGCTGAGTTCTGTACATTATACACTACATCTTCATAGGCATTCGTTCTTATACAGGCAATTACTTTTATACTGTAATCACCTTGCTCAGTCTGTAGGATACCTTCGCTGTGTGCTGCGAAATAATCCTTATCAAGGTATTTTTCGATATCGCCAAACATCGCTCCATTATCCATATGATGACCATAGATCATGTTGTACCAGTCATTAAAGTTGCTTTCATTCTCAGCTGCAAGATATATAGAACCGCTTAATGTGCTGTATCCGAAAATATCTTTGTTAAGATATTCAAGATCATCTTTTCCCTGCACTATCGGATAATTGATATTAGTGCCGAACATCTCTATCCAGCCTACTGCATCGTCATTGACTTTTTTTAGTTCACTGAGTGTTTCTACCTCTTTTGAGCTGCTGTCATGAGGAACTGGTCTGTATTTCAGCAGATCGTAAGATACAAAAGCTGTTCGGTTGGTATAATATATATCATTGAGCACATACACTCCGCAAAGCATCAGAGCGACCGATACCAGAACGACCACTGACATTAACAGAGTGTTGGCAATATCTGCAATTCGGTAAAGCCATTTCATCACACACTCTTGCCTTTCTTATATACTATTTCTCCTTATGACCGCAACGACCTCTCCGCATATCTCATCTGCACTTACTTTACCGTAATATCGGCTGTCCTCAGCACCGTTTCTCGCATCAGCAAGTATGAAGTATTCATTCCCGTCAAGCTTCAGAGGGTAATCAACAAAGCCTTCAAAACGTGGTGTATTAGTGTATATATCCGGCTCTGATACCATATTTCCGTTGATTATGAGCTTCTCTGAATCTGATATCTCAACAGTATCTCCGCCGGCTGCAACTACCCTGCCGATGTAGGTCGTATTATTTTTTTCAAGCACAACTACATCCTGTGCCTTATAGTTCTTATCCAGCCTGTAATAAAGCAGCAGGTCTTTCGCCTTTATATTCGGTGACATATCGCTGTTCGGAGCATTTATAAGACCTACTATATTTCCGAAAAGCAACCATATCACAGTAATAACGATAAGAAAATTCAGAAGAAATACCTGTATCGGATTCATTGGTGATCTCTTTTTTGTTTTAGTATCTTTGGTAGTATTTTCAATTTCTTTATTCATTGTATATCACTTCTTTCATAACAGTGACAGATACATGATGCATTATCTGATGATTAAAACAAAAATATATCATTGATTCCGTCCAGATTTTAAATAAATCATATAAATATTTTTTTGCATATGTCAGCAGAACCGTTTAGATATATTCCACAAAATATTTTCCAATCCTACCACTAAATATATTATACCATACCAAGTGTTACCAGACCGTTACACACATCCAAGATAGTTAAACTATCATACATAAAAAATATATTATTTTTGCGGTATGTTTTTTGTGCATATTTTATATCCAGCGAAATTCGTCAATTATTTTTTCCGGTTCTCCTTCATATTGCACTGATTCTATATCAATGCCTATCTTTCCGTACTTCTTTTGTATGATATACTCGGAATCTATCTCACTCAGACACTTTCTCATATCCATTACAAGCTGACGCAGATGTCCCTGTTTGTTCGGATCACCTGCCCATAAGATGCCGATCAATTCTCCATTTGTGCAGAAAGCTCCCTTTTTGTATATCAGATATGCAAAAAGCTCAATAGTACGGTCACGGCAGAACTCAAAAGGCTTGCCGTTAATAAATAACGCAAACGGACTGCACTGGACTTTCAGCGGACTTTTCTCCGTATTTATCGGAAACCGCAGATCATTCAGCTCACGGATGATATCGCTTTCGCAAACAGGCTTTGTAAGAAAGCCGCTTGGATGTACTCCGTAAGCTTCAAGGCTGTATTCCGGATGACCTGTAACAAAAATAATATTTATCTTTTTGAAATTTTCCTTTAATGTATGAGCGGCTTCAATGCCGTTTATTCCCGGCATCTCAATATCAAGAAAAACTATCTGGATATCGTTTTTCTTCAGCAAGTCCAACGCCTGCGGCAGATTTGTCGCTGTAAGATGAGTACCTTTCCTGTCGATATTGGTGAGCATTATCCTCATAAGCTCCGTGATATCCTTTTGATCGTCAATTGATAATGTCGTCATTTTTCATCGCCTCCTCACACTTGTTGATCGTGATGCGTGCAGTTGTACCGTTTTCCCTTGTGATTACCTCTAATTCGCCGTCGCTCATTGATCTGAGCCTTGCTCTGACGTTTTCAATGCCTATACCGCTTCGTTTTTTCTGCTGCATTGTGATGCTGTTTTTGCCTGAGCCGTCATCGCATACCTCAATTATAACTTTTCCATTGTCACGATATGCCGCTATCTTTACTGTACCGCCTTCATCATACGTGCCTATACCATGCTGTACAGCATTTTCTACAAGCGGCTGGACTGAAAGTACCGGTATCTTAAAATCGTCACACTCGATATCATACTCTATTTTCAGACGGTCTTTGTAATTCTGCTTTTCAAGAGCAAGATATGCCTCGATATTCATCATTTCCTGTTCAAAGCTTATCACTTTTGCATCTCCGAGAGCTTCAAAATGCGACCTCAGATAAAGCGAAAAATTAGTGATACTCTCGTATATATCAGGATAACTCACACATCTCGCTCTCAGAGCCATTAACGAATTATTGATAAAATGAGGCTGTATCTGTGCCATAAGCATTTGATTGTTGCTATGCTCCAGAGAAAAGCGGCTTTCTGCAAGAAGTGTCCTCGTCCTTTCAAGTTCATAAGCATTCCTGATAGCAGCTCTTGCTTTATTCTGAAGATGAAGAAGGAATATAAGTACAGCCGTAACTGCTACCATACTATTATTAAGACAGGTATCCGTCAGAGAACAGCCTATAAAACCTATGATCGGGAAAAAAACTGCGGTTGCCACAACCTTACGGAACAGCTTGTCGATCTTTTTCCAGTAAATTATAAGGGCTGTACCAATAAATAAGAAAGTTCCTATCGTAACGCTCTGCCATACTATATATCCCCATGAACGCACATAATTGTTTTCAGAGTTTATCTTATATATAATATCAGTAAAAGGCGTGGATAAAAGCATCAGAAACATCGGTATCTGAACAAGCCGAAATGCGGTTATCAGTTTATCAAGCACCTGTACTTTTAATTTATCGGCAATATGCTCTTTGAACACCTTTAGCAAGAAAAGCGTCAGCACGCCTCCGGAAGCATAATATCCGAATACTCCGAATCTCATAATGAAATACGATGCTTTAAACAATGTACCATTGTATATAGTGTCTAATACGCAGCAAAGGTTGTATATCAGAACGATAACGAAAAATACGATTATCTCACTTGACATCGGTATCTCAGCCCTGGATATTCCTTTTTCCTTTTTATCCCGATATATTCCCAATAACAGTATCAGAAGCAATAAAACTATCAGCATCTCATTCCAGCAAGCTATCGTGACCTTCATAAACATTGTCAGACCAATATGCTCTATCAGTTCATACATTTTTCCACCTCCGGTTAGATAGTTATTTACATCTCTCAATCATAGATATTATATTACCTTATATTATAATTATATACCGAGCATACAGATTTGTCAATAATATTTCTCAACAAAACACATTTTTTCAAGTTTCATTGTTTTATATCCTTTTCATTGTCAACTATGCTCTTTATTTTTTGTACACATCTTCTCTGATAACATAAAACAGCCGCATGGATAATAACCCTTGCGGCTGTTCTTAGTATCAATAATAAATTATGTTTTGCATATATCCTTTACGACTTCTCCTGCGATTATCAGACCTGCAACAGACGGTACAAATGCTGTACTGCCCGGAATATCACGACGTTCTGTGCATTTATGCTGTGCTCCCGGCGGGCATATACAATGTGTACGGCAGGATATCGACATATCTTCGATCGGACGGGTAGGCTTTTCTTCGGAATAAACTACCTTCAGCTTCTTTACCTTTCGTTTTCTGCACTCAATTCGCATTACCTTTGCAAGCGGACACATCTTTGTATCGTATATATCCGCAACACGAAAAGCAGTAGGATCAAGCTTATTGCCTGCTCCCATACAGCTTATTATCGGTATATGCATTTCCTGTGCCTTCATTACAAGTGCAAGTTTAGCAGTAACAGTATCGACTGCATCGACTATATAATCATATTCCTCAAATGGAAATTCATCTTCATTTTCAGGCAGAAAAAAGCATTTGTGTATACGGATGTCCACATCAGGATTTATCTCCTTCATACGCTCAGCCATAACCTCGGCTTTATACTTTCCTACTGTCTTTCTTGTAGCTATTATCTGACGGTTGATATTCGTCAGACATACTTTATCGTCATCAATAAGGTCAAATCTGCCAACACCGCTGCGTACAAGAGCTTCGCATACATAACCTCCTACACCGCCTATGCCGAATACTGCCACCCTTGCCGCAGAAAGCTTATCCATACCGTCTCTGCCCAATAAAAGCTGAGTTCTTGAAAACTGGTTCAACATAATATCATACCACTCACAATCTATTTACATATTATTTCTATGTTTATAATATGATTATATACTGAACTCAGAAATATGTCAATAACTCTTTGAGCAATTCATACTGATACAGCAGATATATAATATTTACCTCCTGTTATGATATCATCATATCAAAAGGCAGCAATATTAAATTGCCGCCTTTTTTGAACATATAACTTTTATTTTCAATACGAGAAACAAACTATGGCTCTACCTTTGATAACTCAGTATAGCCGTCCGGAATACCTGTTCTTCTGCCTACATAGAACTTGTCACCGTCCTGTGCAACAGTCTCGTTAAACATCGAAGTCGTTACCTGATAGCCGTCAGTTGTAGCATATCTGTCCTCGTCCTTGATATAGTCATCCCATGCCTGGAACACTCTGTCCTGTGTACTCATATCATCCGATGTTATCTCTGTACCGCTTGAACTGTACGAACTTGCCGCAGATTCAGCATTTGCAACGGTTCTTGCATCAATTATCATAGCTGCTATCTTATTCGCAACATAATCATTTGCAGAGTAAAAAGCTGCTGTGAAATAGCCGTTTGCTGTTATCATCTCATAATCGTTGTAATACTCATCAAATGCTTCCTTATCCACCGCCTGATATGAAACTGTATTCAGCGTCTTCCACCATAACTCTGAAACATTCAGATAAACGACAGTATAATAGTACTCGTATCCGTATATCGCACAGCAATACTCAGCATAGCTGTCCCCTGTCTTGAATTGTCTTCGGCAGACAGTTCCCTCATATCCCTGCGGATACATCGTATAGCCATAATAAGCCGTCATGCTGTTCATACTGTTAATGAACGTATCAAGTCCGCTGCGGGCTATCTCATTAACTTCATTCTGCTGTTCTTCGGGTATCTCAATTTCTTTTACCTTTTCCGCATTGCTGTAGTTGTTCTGTACAAAATAGTCGATATAATCCGACGCATTCATATAGTTGACATAGGTAGTATAATTCGAGATATCTACTCCCTCGCCACGGTTGCTTGCCTGTTTGTAATACTGCGGAGACGCTATCTGTATCGCAGCCTTACCGTCAGGACTTGTGAATACAACAAATTCCTGTCCCGGCATCGGATTTACATTTCCCCAGTTGCTCGCTATCTGAACTGACCAGCCTTCCGGCAGTATGCCTTCATATGCAACTACGCCTATCTGCGGATCGGTAAGTCTTATCCTCTGATAGAGCTTTCCTTCTGTAACAGGTACTTCTTTCTGTTCCAGAAGCTCACGTTTCATGATGCAGAAATCATACATATCAAGCTTGTTATCTCTGCAAAAATCAGCCGCTTTCCAGTCACGGAGATTTGTAGTGTCAGCAGAAAGCAGCCACTTCTGTACAATTACCGCATCGGAGATATTAAAAATTCCGTCGCTGTTGACATCGCCTGCTACAGTTTCAATTTTCAAAACAGACTTGTCACCGTCCCAGTACTCCTCCGCTGATGCCTGCACTGGAAAAATCATCATTGAAAGCATCGTGGCTGTCAATGTGCAAAGCGCTCTGCGGAGACGTTTGCCTGTCCTATGTTGTTTCTTCATATGACGACCTCCTTTTTATACAAAATGTGATTTTTGTTTTTGCTTTTGAACTTTGTAGATACAAGCAGTATAATTTCAACTACAGCTTTATTGTAGCACAGTTTCGTTAAAAAAGCAATAACATTTCACATTTGATATATTAAAAATGTGTAAATCAGGCAATAATTTACTTTTGTTCACAGATCATGATATTAAAAAGGCAGGTCTTGTAATTCAAATTACACGACCTGCCAATTAAAAACTATATATTTTTCTTTGCTTTATCAGTCTGCAAACTGCTTACCTATGCTTCTTGCTGCGCCGACACTTCCGCCAACAGCTCTGTAGCACTTTGTAACTGTATCATATATAACAAGTCCAGCCTTGCTGTAGTCAACCTTGCCGTCAGTCATAACACTCTCGTCAGCTTTAAGTCCAACTACTTCTGCAACAACTCTTGTCTCGTTGAATTCTTCCTGTATCTCAATAACTTTACACTCAACAGCAACAGGAAGCTGATCTATCAGCGGTGCATTTACCTTATCAGACTTTGTAACTGTAAATCCACACTTTTCAAGCTTATTCTCCACATCGTTTCCGGATACGATACCTACATAGTCGCAGGCAGCGATCTGATCTGCTGTTGCAAAAGAAACTGTGAATTCCTTGTTCAGCTTGATATTTTCAGTAGTTTTGTGTTTGCTTGAAAGGCTGACAGATATCTGAGTCATACCTATCTGACCTCCCCACGCTGCATTCATGGCATCAGGTGTACCGTTTGCATCGTATGTGCCGATGATAAGTACCGGAAGCGGTGCGAAAAAGCCTTTTTCAAATGATTGTTTCATAGCAGATATACCTCCAAAATGATTTTCTATCATTAGTATACCACAGTATCGCTGTCAAATCAATAGATAACTCTTTTTTAAAAGCAGTATTTCATGTCATCTTTAGAAAAAATTTATAAAAAATCAATTAACTATGTCACAAAACTATTTACAATTGTACAAAAGAATGTTATAATAAACTATATTATATAATCTTATTAAAAAATATTGAGAAGGTGGAAACATGAGCTTAAATATTTTCAAAAAAAATCCACAAAACGATCCTGCTCCGAAAGCTCCTAAACTGCTGACAAAAGAAGAAATCCTCAGCAGACTGCTCGGCGGAGAGTTTTCAGATTATATCGAGTTTGAATCAGAAACACAAGACGACTGCATCTACATCCCTGAACTTGAAATGAATATCAAACCTATAGTTTTTGAGGCAAGTGAAAGATTAGTCAGCCTCGGATTCAATATGTACAGCGATGTGCTCAGGTCTCAGTTCTTTGAGTGCAGCGTTGGTCTTGGCGAGAACTGTGAATCTGCTTACGGAATGGCTATTGGTACTTTCGCCTTTTCATTCATGCAGGGACTTAAAAATTTATCCGATAACAATGTAAAATACAAAGCTGTCTCAGAGTTTGCCGGACATCCTCACTCATGGAACGTTTTCGCAAGCAATATTGTCGGTACAGGTCAGAGCGGCGAAAGCCATGCTCCGTCTGATTACTGGGAACTGCTCAATGAAGATATCATCAAACGCCTTGGAAATCAGAAAGTCACTTACGTAAAGGTGTTCTGCGCCAATCATGAATCAAATGTCATAGGGGAGTGCAGGATAAATGACATCCCTGTTCCAGAACTCGGCGAGAAAGTCGCTTCTATAGGCAAAAACTGGAGCAATGCAGGTTATAAGTCTGAAAAGCAGTTCTTCTTCATCGTTCAGGACGACAGCACTATTGTCGATTATCCATATGCAAGTCTTGACGGACGTGAGAAACTCCGCTCCGCCGTTGCCGAATACCTTAAAGTATTCAGCGATATAAGGTCACAGAAAGAGTATGAAAACATCGTTGATACTGTTACTGCTATCACCGGAGACAAGACTCTCGCATCCGAATGTTACAGCTTTATCACTGAGATATGCGCTGAACGCTACTTCGATGGTACTTTCATCTGCGGAGACAGTTTCAACCTCTTTTATCCCGACAACACTTCTGTAACTTCCTACAAGTCACAGCTTTCAGACTATATCCCTATCAAGGAAGCAGTTTTCAACACATTCAGCTCAAACGTTCTCGGTGAAAATACTGACCGTGTTTTTGGTCAGCTGGTTGAAATGAGCTCAATATACAACGCATACCAACAAGCAAGACAAAGCAATCCCGATCCGAAAGGTCTCAGAGTTGACTGCATGATACATAATGTACCGGCTGATTTTGAGATAAGATAAAAATATAACTGCTCACAGTTGCTATTCTGTGAGCAGTTTTCTATATCATTCTTCTTTAACACAGAAACGGCTCTGCGATATAAAGCAAAGCCATTTCTGTATCTTTATTTAATTCTCAATAACTTATTTATTTATATATTTATTTGCATCTATTTTTTGCAGTTCAACTGCATCTGTACCTGTGATCGAGCCGTCGCCGTTAACATCGGCGTTTTTCTTGCCCTGCTCTGTCAGGTCATATTTATCACGGTTGCCGATGTGAAGCAGTATTGTAACTGAATCTGATACACTTACCTTTCCGTCACAGTTCGCATCGCCTATAAGTGAAACTGCCGGTTCTTCTGCTTCAGCATCATCTTTGATATCTATGACAGCATAACTGCCTGAAACTGCTGCAGAATAAGAACTGTACGCCTTATCAACATCAACATTTCCTATATACTGAGGATATCTTGACATAATGTAGTATTCTGCTGCGAAAATATCGGTAATATCACCGCTTATACCATTTTCGTTAAGGTCGAAACCTCTATCAAGATAGAAGCGTACATCCTCTGGAAGCAAGCTTGCTTCTGCCGGAAGATTAGTTAAGACCTCTTTAAGGTACTGGAAAAGCATCTCAAAATCTTCAGAGTCTATTTCTTCATTTGCATTTACATCAAGAACGTCACAGCTGCTATTATCTAACTTAGTGCTCCATTCGTCAAAGAAGGTATAAAAAGCATCGTCATCATACGCTGTTTTTAATTTTTCATTGATGTAACCGTGTTCCGTTCCCCACATCTCTACCTGATAACAAAGGTTTCGGTCTTCATTGTCTATCGGCAGATTCTCACAGCCCGGACGGTTATCAGTGTAATATTCCGGTGTTGTATATATAAGCTTGAAATCATTGTTAGTGAAATAAATATCAAGCATAGCCTGTCTGTTTAAGCCACTGAAATACTGGGTGAATATTTTTTTATATTCATTATTGGCTTTTTCAAGCTTTATGAAATTATTATATACAGTCTCTGTAACGCTCTTTTCATCCTCTCTGAACGGTGCATACAGTTCATCAAATGATACCCAATCACGGTTTCCGTCAAAATAAAGTTCAGCTACCCAGTCACGGTTAAGCAATTCACATAAGAAGTAATCCTGACAGTCATGAAGATCAAATACTCCGTCTTCGTTCAGGTCGTAAAGCGGTTCAAGGTCTTTACAGTTATTCTGTCTTATAAAGCTTGAAAGGCATCCGACCTGTTGCAGCATTTCATCGTAAGCACTGCCTAATAATACTCTTTCTTTGCTGTATTTCTCATAAGTTTCCGGAGACTTCTCCTTCATCCTCTCAACGTTGTAAATATAATCAAATACTTCAATACGAGGATAACCTATAGTATCCATGTAGTATTCCTCATCAAAGTATTCAGGCTTCAATGTGTTAAGCAAATGGTAGCGCATTATCAATTCAGCATCCAGACAAACAACGCCAAATCCATTAAAATGCCTGCTCTGGAGGAAAAACTCCTTATTTCGGATATTTTCCCTGTTTTCGAGGAATTTCATTGCTTCTTCCGACGGTGCTCTGAAATCAATATTAAGATATTGTTTTGTCCATGAATATCCTCCGTCGTCAGCGATTTCCGGATGTGCATTGATATACTTCCACATCTCATATGTTTCAAGCAGCATAGCATCACGCATATCAAGCTCACCGTTGCGGTCTATATCAATGTCGATAAGTCCACGGTCTATCTTGTCGAAAAGTTCCTTTTCTGCCGGATTTATCCTGTTTGCAGGTTCATAGTAAACATATGGATTGACCGCATATTTCTCGGCTGGATCTTTATACTCTATATCTGATGAATATGTATTTTCAGATTCAAGCGGAGTAAGCATAGCCGCTGCTGTAAACATACTCATTAATTTTTTCATATTGTCGATATGTTCTTCTTCATTTTTGACAGCAGATGTAGTTGTGACCGTTTCAGGTACAGTAAACGTTGTCTGTACAGTTGTTGCATACGGTTTGGTCTGTGTCGCCGCAGCTGGTATGCAAGTATCAGATACTGTGCTTTGTACTGCTACAGGCTGTACACTATCTGTCACTGTTGAAACGGCTGTTTCTGCTGTTATTTTAGTCTGAACATTCTCGCTTATAGTTGTATTGATTGCAGTTGTGCCTTTTTCACTGGATGTTGTGGTAAAGGATGTCGCTTTGGTACCGTATGTTGATGTGACTGTTGATGTCATCTCAACTGTTGCCGAAGTTGCATTCTCGATCACTATGTGCTTATCCGGTTCATATTTTCCATTTCCGCCAAAATTAATGCCGGTCATTCCCATAATAATAAGTACAGCAGCCGCAGAAAATGCAAATGTATAATACTTCGGTCTTCGGACAGGAACATCAGCTTCTTCAATAAGGTCGTCATCAATATGATTTATACCCTCGTAAAGCTTCATATCACTCATTTATATATCCCTCCTTCTGCAAATATTCTTTCAGCTTTTTTCTCATTCTGAAAAGATATGTAGCCACGGTCTTTTCGTTCATACCGTAAAATTTTCCGATTTCTTCGACCGAATCAGAATACCAGTAACGGCGCACGAAAACTTTTCTGTATTTTTCAGGCTGAGACCTGAGAAAGCTGCTTATGGCTGCACCGAGCTGTTCTGCGGACACGCTGTCCTCGATGCTTCTGCCATCAGGTATACATTCCGAAAGTTCATCAAGTGATACCGCCATTTCCGGACTGCGTTTATCAGCTGAATTATGTTTTATGATATTCAAAGCATAATTTTTTACGACTCTGCAAATATAGTTTTTCAGATTTGAAGGACGATTAGGCGGTATTGATCTCCACACGTTCATATAGGCAGAATTCACGCATTCTTCCCTGTCCTCAGGCTGTGACAGGATACTGCCTGCTACATTGAAGCAGAGTTTTTCGTAGCTCTGTTTCATTTCTGAGATCGCACGTTCATCTCTTTCCCATAACATTTCAATTATTGATGCATCGTTCAAGGCTCAACCTCCTTTCTGAGGTCCTCTCTTATAAAGACAACTTTAATTCAAGAAGATTTCACTTTTTTCAAAATTTTTTTCAGAATCATATTATACCACTTAACCGGCAGAATATCAATGCTGCTTAAAATATCATATAGCCCAAAAACAAATAAAGACCTCCGGAGTATCGCTTTCCGGAGGTCTTATCTGTTTGAATTGTTAAACTATCACTTTGTTTTCTCTACGATAACAGGAAGCTCCTTGACAAGTCCTGCATCACATTTCTGTATTGTAAGTGCATCATTTGCGGTTACGCCGTCGCCCGGATCATAGACATCGGCGTTAAGCTTAGCCTGCTCTGTAAGCGCATATTTGTCCTTGTTTCCGAGGAACTGGAG
>DEBW01000139.1:36904-39269 GCA_002348905.1 Ruminococcus flavefaciens
GTGGTAGTAGTTGTTGTAGTTGTTGCTGCTGCCTCCTGCTTCTCGATAGCTGCCGGAATAGCAATTATCTTGCTGTAGAAGCTCTTAGGCTGACAGTTTGAATCAAATGGAAGCGGATCGCCGCCCTGTGTTCCCTTGCCGTCATCCTCCTTGTAGCTCTTTCTCCAGCTTACTGAATCACAGTGTCCCCAGAGAGTAAGGCATGAGATGTTCTGATGACGCTCTGCTGCTACCTTGAATATGTCAACAAAGAGGTCAGCGCCCTCCTGCTTTGAACAGGTAGTAACGTCAAGCTCTGTTATCTGTACATCAAGTCCGAGGCTGTTGAACTTGTCAATTGCATCTGCATATGTGCCGAACTTAGGATCTTTTGACTCTGTTGCGCTTCCTGTGAAACCAAAGTCACAGTAATGCATATGTGACTGCATTCCAATACCGTCGATGTAATCGCCCTCTGCCTGTATCTTTTTTGCCATATTGTAAAGGTCGTCTGCTTTGGCTACGAAGTACTCGTTATAGTCGTTCATGTAAAGCTTGCAGTCTGCCGGAGCGTACTTTCTTGCATATTTNNCTGCATACCGATACCGTCGATATAGTCGCCTTCCTTCATGACATTCTTAGCCATGTTAACGAGATCGTTAGTCTTCTTGGACATATACTCGTTATAGTCGTTGAGGTAGAGCTTTGTCTCGCTTGGAGCGTACTTTCTTGCATATTTGAATGCGTTTATTACGAAGGAATCATCATGGTAGCAGTCCCACCACTTTGAGAACTCTCCGCCGTCTCCACGGAATCCGCCGCCGTCATTCTTGAAAAGCTCGTTGCAGACATCGTAGGAATATACTTTAAGTTTAGGATAGTCTCTATTGAGTGTGTCGAAAGTGTTCTTTATCATGCTCTCAAGGCGCTTGTTCATGCGCTCAGGAGATACTATTGCGCCATCTTTCTTGAAACCTTCCCTGAATATCCAGTCAGGTGTCTGTGAATACCATACGAATGTATGTCCACGGAGACCGATACCGTTTTGCTCGCAGAATTTAAGGATAGGATCAGCCCTTGAAAGGTTGATAGCGATGTTGTCGCCGGATGAATGGCTTTGATCGCAGATGTAGTCAGGCTTCATCTCGTTCTCACAAGTGATAGAGTTGAAGTTCTTCTTGATGAACGCCTGTACCTGTGGATTGGAAATATTCATTGCGTTGACTTCGGTACCTATACGGAAACATTTACCGTAATAATCCTTTAAGCCGTCGCCGTCAGGATCATATGAGTAGTCGTTATTCTGATGTGAAGCAATAACGCTTGAATCACCTGAACCGCCTGTAGACTTTGTTGTGGTAGTTGCAGGTGTATCCTTGCCGGAAGTTGTTGTTACTGCTGCTGAACCGCTGACTGTACCGCCGCCTGTCTTTACAGATGAAGCCTTGCCGGATTCTGAAATGCTGAATGAATCGAGCCATATATCTGTCAAGCTGTCCGGAGCTTCGATATATATCGACATATTGGACGCTCCTGTAGGTACTGTGAACTTGGTGTTCTCCAGCTTTGTCCATTCGCCGCTCTTAGCGCTTTCTGTAGCTATCTTCATCCAGTCCTGAGTACCGCCGGAGGTATACTCCAGTGTAAGTTTAAGGTCTGTAGCAGAACCGCTCTTCTGAAGACCTGCTGCGCTTATACTGTAGGTCTGACCAGGAACAAGCTGTGATGAGCTGAGTGGTATTGAACCGCCGTGCCAGTTCTCACTTCTGTCGATGACTTTAAGTGAAGCGCTGCCGTCATAGTAATTGTTCTTGTCAACTGATACAGATGCATTGCCTCTGCCTTTGAAGTCGCCCTTGCCTGACTCGAAATTCTCGGTTAAGTAGTCTCCGTTCTCGTCAGCCTTTGGAGGCTCTGTTGTTTCTACAGGATCATCATCTGTTGGCTTGCCGTCGTATTTGATGATGTTTTTCTTAACGTTCGCCTGTCCGTCGCTCTCCCAGCCTTCAACGTTGAAAGCAACTTCGTAGAGGTTACCCATCTTCATGCCGAGGGATTCCCAAGCCTCGAAGTGCTTATAGATGCTGATAGTACCTGATGTTCTTGGTGTCTTACGAACACTGATGTACTGTGTGAACGGACCGTTGGTGTTTGTGATGTTGTAAGAATTCATTGCATTGGTGAATACATCATAAACGCTTCCGTCGATTGTTACCTGTTTTGCATTTGCGGATGAAGGAACCCAGTTTTTCCAGTCCTCGATGATGTAGTACTCAACGAGTGGGTTCTCAGTCCAGCCGTAGATACAAATACGTGAGTTACCGGATGAACCTGCTGACCAGTCGCAGTCGAAGTCACAGGTGAAGTTACCGTAATCCTGCCAGTG
>DEBW01000139.1:39433-54474 GCA_002348905.1 Ruminococcus flavefaciens
TCTGCCTGCCATATCTCATGGTGGTAACCGTTGTAAGTACCGGTCTCCTGAGTATGACCAGGACTTGTCTGGAGAACCATAGCAGCATTCGTAGTTATTCCTACGTTCACGAACTGGCTGCTTGTAATTGCCAGAAAACCAGCAAGAGCTGTGCTTAGCGCACGTTTGAAAATGCTCTTTTTCATGTGAATCAATCCTCACTTTCATATAAATAAATTTTAACGTATGATGCAGCAATATTCACAAAAAGCTGAGCTATGATATGTGCAGGTACTACTAAATATCTTTTCGTTTCAATTGCCGCATCTTCACACTTGTGAAGATGCCATTATTATATATCATTTTTCGCAATATGTCAAGAGTTTTTGGCTATTTGCACCTAAGCAAAAATATTAATTTACACAGCAAAAACAGGTAAATCCGCTATTTTACTGCAAAATTCTTGATAATTATTTTATTATATTAAAAATTACTTAACGCTTTAACATAAAAAAGTCCAGTTTAAAACTGGACTTTTAAAACAGCTGTATTAAAAAATATTTTTATGCTATGTGTCTGAGGTCTTTCAGGTGGAACTCATCAAAATAATGAATACCACGGTCAGATAATACTGCTTCCGGAATATGTTCTTTTATTTCATCGAAAAACGCCTTTACAACAGTATCGCTGTCAAATGACTGGGCTACCATCATACGGAGCATTCCATTAAATTCGCAAGCCATCATCCATACAGGATAGGAATACGAATTTTTTACGCCTGTAACGGCACTTATTTTTTATTCAAAGCCTGCAAAATGATACGACCTTAAATACCGTAAAAATAATTATAGTGAACGTCAAAAATAATCCAACGTTCACTATATCTGATAAATATATTTTAGTCAAAAACAACTCCGTAATCGTCCATATAATTTATAACTGCAAGCGGCTCTACACGAAGTCCGCTCGCTCTGAGGCGTTTTCCGCCTTCCTGAAATCCTTTTTCAATTGCAACACCTGCTCCTACTGCCACTGCTCCTGCCTGCGAGACTATATCGAGCAGTCCTTCCAATGCGTTGCCGTTTGCGAGGAAATCATCTATCAGCAGAACCCTGTCTCCCGGACGCAGATACTCACTCTCAACAATAACGGTATAATCGCAGTCGTGGGTATATGAATGCACAACACTATGATAGGTTTCACCTGATACATTGCTCGTCTTGTGTTTTTTTGCAAACAGCACAGGTATCTTCATTGCTGCTCCGGCAGCAAATGCTATTGCAATACCGGACGATTCTATTGTAAGTATCTTTGTTGGTGCTTCTTTGGCAAACAAACGTGCAAATTCTTTTCCAAGCTCCATAATAAACTGTGTATCGAGCTGATGATTGAGAAATGAAGAAACTTTCAGCACAGAGCCAGAAAGTATTTTACACTCCTGCCATATTTTTTCTTCCATTAATTTCATAGCAACAGGTTCACCCTTTCATAGTTATACAAGTATCACATTATATAAATTATACTGCAATAAATTTAATAAAGTATGTTTCAAATAGGAACAAAAGATGAATAAACCATGAATTTATGTGATATCATACAGAGACTTTTTTATTTTCACAGAAAAAAGGTCTTATCCACTGAATCCGTGAATAAGACCTTTTGATGTCACCTTAAACTGTAAAGCAGACAGGAACTGCCTTGTTCCTTATATCAGTCAATATCGCCGTCCTGAATATTTTCGTTCTGACTTGTAGTGATAACGTCCTCGTTATTGAACTCGATTACATCAAGTTCAGGGGTTACATATGTTTTTTTCATAATTATGCTCCTTTCAGCAGGGTTAATTTGCAATATAGTTGCTTAAACTTCCGACAACAACGTCACCGTAAACTGTATGCTCAACGCCGTTTTCATCTGCATAAAGAAGATACGGACGTACATAATATGGATCATGTACATATGTCTTTGTCCATGTGTATTTAAGATTCTTTGTAGCAGAAGTAACCTTTTTAGAAAGTTTCTTATACACTGCATTCTCCATTGTTACATTCTGACCGATATCATTACTATATGTTGCAACAGCAACAAGTCCGCCTTCTATCATAGTGCAGTTATCAGGAACGTTTAATATTGCTGTAAATGCTAAATCACTTCCGTTAAGCTCAGTTACTTTTTCTATGAAAGCTGTACCCTTCTTCTCTACCTGAGTTCCAATATCAACATAGCAAGAAGTAAGAGTAACATCTTCCGAAGTCATATAGAATGTATACTCCTCATTGTATGACACAATGACCTCTTCTCCATTGACAGTTCTTGTCCAGTGAGAGAAGTTCATACCCTGTATCGTAGCAGCCTTTACAGTTACAAGCTCAGAAGAATTAAATTCCTTTTCAAATGTTCCGTCTTCAAATGTACCGTTGGCTAACTTTACTTTATTCTTAGACTGTACACGTTCATAGATCGGCTTCAGGACAACCTGTTCCGAAGGTTTATTCTGCTTGAGCTCTTTTGCTGCTTTTACAACGTCAGCAATATTATCGCAAGCTTTGCCGTTTACTTCCCAGCCCTTGAAATCATATCCGTCAAGATATACACTGGATGCTACTTCAAACTCACCAGCCGATATGTTTGTGCTGTACATAGGCACATTTTGCTCTATACCATTGATGTCGATAAATTTCATATATGAAGTTGGTTTAACCAAACTCAAAATTTTGTTATCAGACATACATATCATTTCTTCTTCGGAAAGAGTTCCTTCATAGGAATTAGTACCGTCAAGCATAGTCTTGCCGTCAGGAATAACCACTGAACCTACTGTAAATTCGCCTCTATCGCAAACGCTTCCACAGAAACTTGAATTTTCGTCGGAGAAATCAAGAGTGAGTACACCGCTGGCAACATTTTTTTCACTCGATGATAATTCGTTGACACCATAAGCCGAAACATTTTGAGTTTCTATAATTCCTGCACGAAGTGCGATATTAGAAGCATATATGTAATAAGCTGAAATTGTGCCTGTGCCTTTTGCACCTACCGGCTTTGTTATTGTAATATCGGAAAAATATGCAATACCATGTGGATAATCAAACTCACTATTCATAATAGCACTTGTTTCAAAAGTCACATCATCTGCCAGAACAAGTGTCACTCCATCATTATTGTATAATCTCACAGAAGAATAATCTATAGATTTATAATCGCCGTCAATATAGTAAACAGAATAATTATCATTGATAAACGGTGAAGTGTATTGGTTGAGAGGAAGTGCCTTTACATCACCGCTCTCACCATTATTTTCAGTGACATAGTTGATGGATGGGATCTCCTCGGCAACTGCTCTTACAATAAGATTACCCTCCGACAATTTGAAATAACTGTTTGTGAGCTTAGTCCATGTCTTTCCGCCGTCATATGAGCATTCAACGTACTTTATATAATATCCATCTTTGATATTGCTGATATCAACCTTGAGTTCATCGCCGGCATCTCCACCTTTTGCCTGACTCTCAGAATCAGCAGTGTTGAAATTTCTGACGATCATATCAAAATGTTCGGTATCCTTGACTGTTGTTATAGTGTAAGCATAGCTGGAAGGTACAATTATTTTGCTGGTTGCGTCAGCACCGCCGATTGCCTTCCACTGCGTCATTGTGCCGTTATATTCAATTTTTGCATTATTGTCGATGCTAAATAACGCATCTTTGCCTATGCTGACAACACTGCTCGGTATCTTTACGCTTGTAGCACTTTTGCAATAAAAGAATGCTTTTTCTCCGATAGTCTGATCTTTCTCGCTTTCAGCAATTTCAATGCTCAATATATTTTCACAATAAATGAAAGCACTTTCACCGATGCTGGTGACATTAGCAGGGATCTTGACACTCTGAATTGAATTGTTACCATAAAATGCTTCTTTACCGATGCTTTCAAGAGTGTTCGGAAAATTAACCTCTTTGATTTTTTGGCAGTTGAAGAACGCCTTATCGCCGATCGTTTTCAGCAAGTTTGAGAACTTAACTTCCTCCAAAGCATAGTTATAAGCGAATGCACCTGCGCCGATCTCTGTTAATTTTTTAGGCAAATCGATAGATTTCAAAGACTTGCATTCGTACATAGCCTCCACACCGATTTTTCCAACACTTTCAGGTATCTCAATAGTTTCCAGAGATTCGCAGTATTTAAATGTTTGACTTTTGATCTCGGCAATACCGTAAGGTAACTTGATGGATCTCAGATTTATACACGACTCGAATGCCGCTTCTCCGATGTCCTGGCAGCTTTTAGGAATAACGATCTCTTCAAGAGCTGAACATCTGTAAAATCCCATTTTACCAATAGTAGTGAGTTCTTCCGGAAGAACAACTTTTTTGAGCGATTTGCATGACTGGAATGCGTATGAATCGATACTTTTAACATCCTTGCCGATCTCGATCTCTTCCATATTTTCAAATTCATAGAATGCAGATTCGCCGATATTAGTAATACCTTCTCCAATAACTACTTTTTTTACATCTTTCCCGATGTTGTCAAAGTATAGATATGTATTTTCTTTCATTTTGCCTGTTCCGGATAATGTCATTACTTTAGTCTGCTTGTTGTAAGTATAAGTAATATTTTTGTATGATTTAGAGAAGTCTTTGCCACAAGCGCCTTTGATATACTTCTCAGCAAGAGATGCATAAATGGCAGTGTCCCCGGTCACGGTAACTGAGTATACGCCGTCTTCGTCAGGAGTGAGCTTGTTCTCACCATTTGCATCAAGTGCAACGAAGCTGTTTTCATCGAGATAGTGGTCATCATCAACTGCGAATTTGACCTCTGCGCCTTCTTCTATATTGCCGTTCTCGTCAGGCTGTACGCTGCTTACGTATTCAAGTCCCTCAGGGAGAGTGAAGCTGTATTTAGTTTTTTCCTCCTCAAACTCAGCAGTTACAATTACATCTTCCGCAGGCATAGTGAATGAATATACGCCGTCAACAGGTGTTATCACAGTATCGTTGACCTTAACGCTCTTTACCTGATAACCCTCATTAGGTATTAAAGTCAGGGTAACAGTCTTATTCTCCGCATTTGCTGGAACGTAAGTCTTGTCAACTGCGATATTACCATTTGCTGTGCTTTCAGGAAGAGTGATCGTATAAGCACGGACAAATGTTTTTCCTGCAAGCATCTCACCTTTAGATTTATCATCATCCTTAAGTTTGATTGTGCCGTAATATGGCTTACCGTTCTGATCTACGAGCGTCTGTCCGTCTGCTATCTTAATATAGCCTGCAATATTATATTTATTATATTTATGCTCTTTTATTTCACCAAATTTGATATAGTCAGTTTCCTTATCAGCACCGATGACAACATTATCACAACCTGCATTACCTCCTAATGAGCTTATCTCGACCTGACCACCGTTGATAGTAATATCCTTGTCTCCTGAAATACCATTAAAAGATTTAGCTTTAACTTTTCCATTATTGATTGTTAATGAAGAACTAAGAGATATAGCCGTGTAATCTGTGCTATATAACTCGTCAGGAGCCTCAAAAGTAATATCACCGCCGTTTATAGTAACAGGTGAATATCCTGTGAAAGCATATCTACCCTTAGTATTTATGACATTAAACTTTCCGCTTTGTTTCTCCTGTCCATAAATTGTGAGAGAACTTTTATTTCCATTTCCATCTGTACCATTTAGAAGGACAGATTGAAACTGCTCATCTGTCGTTACGTCAAGAGTCTTGCCATCGCAGAGTATGATCTTCACATTGCCTTTGATCATAAGCTGACTGGTGTAATTCACATCTTCGATAACAACATAAGTTCCTGATGTAAGAGTGGTTTTATTGCTTGTGAGAACGGTATAGTATGTGATAGTTTCTTCTTTTCCGTCTTCGCCAATGTAGGTAACAGAAGGGCGTGCCTCATTAAACTCTGCACTTACAGTAACATCTTCATCAGGCATTTCAAACGAGTAAACACCATCTACAGCGTTGATCTCAGTACCGTTTACAGAAACAATATTTACATTGCAGTTCTCAGCAGGTGTCACAGTAAGATTAACTTTGTCACCCTTTTTGGCAGTTTCCTTGTCAGGTGTTATAGTACCGTTCTCGATGCCGTCAGCAATGGTTACAGAATGAGCAGCCAACCACGAAACATAAAGTTTACCTTTCTTGAACTCTGCAAACCATGAGCCTTTTTCAGTCGGAGGTTCTATTATTGTTTCAGCATTGTTGATTTCCAGATTGCCATATGAATTTACAGCTACGGAATAAGAACTGGCATAGCATTTTCCATTATAGACCACATCGAAATATTCATATTTTCCGGTGTTATAGTAACAAATTTCATCGTCACCAAATTCCAATACTTTGCCGCCGTTTGCATAAGGTTTTAAAAATTCTGGCAGTTCTATTTCAGTTTCTTCTTTTGCGATAATTACATCAAAAGATTTTGTGTCTTTAACATCATATTGATCGTTTGAAATACCATAAGTAACTCTATATTTACCAGGATAGCTGCCAATTGGTATATTCTGAAGAAATACCTCGCCAAATCCATATTGAATTTTATTTTCGTCTATTATATCTTGCTTCATATCATATGGAATTGTATCATCATCGATCTCAAGAATTTCAAGCTGGTAATAATAACCGTAACCAGGTTTTTCATCATATATTCCTGCATTTATAAGCTCCTGGGACATCCAAGCTCCAAAATGATTTTTTTCAGCAACTAAATATTTTTTTGGTGTTGGTTCAATATTGGTTGCTGCATGAGCTGTGAGAGTGGTCATTTCATATGTTTTTGTGCTTGAATAGACCGGTGCAGCGCCTGCAACGATAAGCAGAGCCATAAGCCCTGCGGCTGTTTTTTTCCAGAAATACTTATTCATAATACTAACTCCTATGTAAAATTTAAATGAACGATTTTTTGCAAATCTGTTAATTGAAATTTTAGCATTTTAAGCCGGCAAAGTCAAGTAATATGTCGTGAATGACATTGTTTTTTCGTGAATGTCATTTTTTTGCCCTTGTTTTTTCTTTTTTGCCGTGATATAATACTATAACAGCCTGTTTTATATGAGTGAGGTGAAGCCAATGGAAATAAATATTGCAGTCGTCGATGACCTTGAGACCGACTGCCAGCATATCGAGGAATGCATACAAAAATACTTCTATGAGATACAGAGCGTAACGGTTAATGTCGCTCGTTTCAGATGCTCCGAGGATTTTCTGAAAGTCTACCGCAAAGGCGTTTTTCAGATGATCTTCCTTGATATATGTATGGGCGAAATAAGCGGACTGGAGCTTTCTGCCCGTCTCAGAACCGCCGATAATGAAATAAATATCATTTTTATGTCCTCAACGAGAGACTATGTGTTCGATTCCTTCGCTGTCAAGCCGGACGGATACCTCTGCAAGCCGTATGAATACGCCGCCTTTTCTGAGATAATCGACAGGGTGCTTGCAAGATATTCTTTGCAGGAACGGACAATAACCCTGAAATCAGGAAGAAATCAGCTTGTGATACCTATATCCGAGATAATATCTATTGTCGCCTGTGACCACGTTTCTGAGGTGCATCTCATTACCGGCGAAACTCATTCGAGCAGAACGCTCTTCAAGGAGCTTGAACTTTCCTTTGAAAATGAGCCGAATTTCCTGCTCTGTAACCGTGGAGTCCTCATAAATATGGACTATGCAGTAAAGGCAAAGGACGGAAAGATAATTATGCAGAACGGCTCAGAATACCCTATCCGTGTGCGTGACAGCAAGAATATCACGGCGAAATTTACAAAATATACCGCAGAACGCATGAAAAGGAGCTTTGTTATATGAACGCATCTCTTACGCTCCGATATTTCATCGAGCTCTCAATGATATTGCCTGCCGCAGCAATTGCGATAATGCCGGTATATTATTCCCGAAAGGTCAGCAAAACATTTCTGTTCGTCCTGCTGACAGAAATACTTACCGCAGTAACAGCAGGCGGTGCGGTGCTTTGTTCGATGCTTGAAATTAGCTCGAATACGATCGCCTTCCCGTCTATGATAATATCTTTCATTGCATATGATTTCTGCTTTGATGTTTCACTGGCAAAGAAGATTTTCTGCTTTGCCAATGCCACGATGCTTTGCGGATTTTCTACCACCTATACAACATTTCTTACTGCTCCTGCTGAAATAGGAAATACCAGCGCAGTTTTCAGAGCGAGTTCCGGACTTATATGCTTAGGAGTAGCAATATTGATAGGACTGATATTTTCAAAGACGCTTATTGTACGTTTTCCTGATCTGCTTGAAAAAGAAGCTCTCGATTTTTCATGGAAAATGCTTACACCTGCTCCGATAGTTACTGCATTGGCGGTGATATGGATGAAGCCTGTCAGTGCAGAGAATGTAATGACAGGAAGGCTTCGCCCGATTTGTCTTGTAGTGCTGTGGGCTATACCGTTAGTCGCATTGTTCCTCTATATCATATTTTGGTGGATCGCCAGAAAAATGACCGAAACGGCACAGCTTCAGCAAAGCTACGACCTCCTGCAAATGGAGGAAAAACAATATCAGAAAACTCTGCGGTATCTTCATGAGACCAGCAATGCAAGGCATGATTTCCGACAGCATATCCATGTCATTGAGGAATATCTGAAAGCCGGCGAATACGACAGACTGAAAGAATATATCGCTCCGATCTCTGATTCAGTAGACCGTTCACATAAGGTCATATGCAAAAATCAAGCTCTCGATGCAATAGCCAATCACTACGATGAAGTCGCAAGATCACAGAATGTAACGATATACTGGAATATAAAAGTAGCTGAAATGCTTCCGATAAAAGAGTCGGATATGTGTGCAGTAATGGGCAATCTTATAGAAAATGCGATAAAAGCCGCAACTTTCCTGACCGGAGACGACAGACTTGTTAATGTCAGAGTTGGAATATTGCAGGAGGAAACACTGGTCATCTCAATAGATAACCCTTACCGTGGAATACTTACCCTTGATAAAAAAGGTTTACCTATAACAAACAAGCCAAATCATGGTATCGGTCTGAGATCAGTAAAAAATATCGTTGACCGTTACAAGGGTTCAATGGAGATAGAAACTCATAATCAGATCTTCAACGTCAGTATCCTGATGTATGCGCCTGATTGATAAATAAAAAATACAGGGCTTTGTATACACGCAAAGCCCTGTATTTTTTATTTAAGGTCAGTCATACTTCTCAGACCTATTGCAAGCGTTGAAGCATTATGAAGCAAAGCTGATGTTGCAGGCGGTAATACACCAAGAACTCCAAGTCCGATAAGTGCGCCGTTGAAACCTATTATAGTCCTGTAATTGCAGTTGATACGTTTCATAAGCGCATTGCTCAGGCGTTTCAGTTCCACAAGTGAATAAAGATCGTCAGACGATATGGTGATATCCGCTATCTCACGGGCGATAGCTGCACCTGTGCTTATAGCTATTCCTGCATCTGATTCGCTCAGTGCCGGTGAATCATTTACTCCGTCACCTATCATAATCACCTTGCGTCCTTCCTCATGCTCGGCACGGATAAATGCTGCCTTATCTTCGGGAAGAACTTCCGCATGATACTCGTCAACACCAACCCTTTCCGCAACAGCCTTAGCTGTACGTTCATTGTCACCCGTCATCATAACAACTCTCGAAATGCCATATTCGTGAAGCTTTCGTATAACGTCTGCTGCTTCATCACGAAGCGGATCTTCTATACAGATTATCGCCGCAACTTTACCGCCAATAGCAAGGTAGAGATGTGAGTATTCGGCTGGCAGATCACGGTAACGCTCATCATCAGGCTCAGCACACTGCTCATCCTCAATGATAAAATGATGACTTCCGATAAGTACCTTTTCTCCATTAACGTTACTGGATATACCGTGTGCCACGACATACTCTACTTTTGAGTGAAATTCCTCATGTTCAAGCCCTTTTTTAGCTGCATCAGCAACTACGGCGTTGGCTATCGAGTGCGGATAATGCTCCTCCAGACAAGCTGCAAGTCTTAGCATTTCATTCTCATCCCGTCCGCCGAAGGTTATCACTTTTGCGACCTTTGGAGCAGAATATGTAAGCGTTCCGGTTTTGTCAAAAACTATAGTATCTGCCTCAGCGACTGCCTCCATAAAGCGTCCGCCCTTGACAGTTATTCCTGCACGGCTGCACTCTCTCATCGCCGAAAGCACCGAGATAGGCATAGCAAGTTTGAGCGCACATGAGAAGTCAACCATGAGTATGGATAATGCCTTGGTGATATTACCTGTCAGCAGCCATGTCAGCAGTGTTCCGCCCAAACTCCACGGAACAAGCTTGTCCGCAAGGTGTGAAGCCTTGTCCTCGGCGGCTGATTTAAGCTTTTCTGACTCCTCTATCATCTTCACGATACGGTCATATCTTCCGCCGCCTGAGACGTTCTCAACACAGACAACGCACTCGCCGTCATCAACGACAGTTCCTGCATAAACATATGCTCCCTCAGACTTGTGAACAGGTACAGACTCACCAGTCATCGAAGCCTGATTCACCATTGCATCGCCTGAGATTACCTTGCCGTCAAGAGGTATCATCGAGCCTGTTCTGACTACTATCATATCGCCTTTTCTTACCTCGTTCACTGGCATGAGAACTTCCTGACCGCCGTCAGTTTTAGTCCACACCTGTTCAACTCCGAGAGACATAGTCCTTGCAAGATCGTCAACGGACTTCCTGTGTGTACACTCGTCAAGGATATCTCCGACATTCAGCAGGAACATCACTGAGCCTGCGGTCTTGAAATCGCCACGAAGAAGCGAAACTCCTATTGCTGTTGCATCAAGAACTGCAACTTCGAGCCTGCCTTGAAGCAAACACTTCAAACCGTGCCATATGTATTTCGCAGCCTTGATAAACGCAATAGCGTGACGTATCGGCTCAGGGATAATCAGCTTGTTCACGAAACGCTTGATGACCACTCCTGCAAGCTTATTTTCGTAACAGCGGTTCAGCTCACGCCCTGTATGCTCCGGAACAAGTGCCGTATTCCTCTCATCAGTAAACGAAAAACGTGACAGTTTCTGAATGATATCTGCTCTGTCGCAGGTGTATGCAATGACAACATCACAGGTACGGTCAAACACTTGTACTCTTGTAACTCCTATTATCGCAGACAGCGCATATTCTGCAATATCAGCCTGTTTCAGCGTCATGCGCTTTATGCAGAAACGTACTCTCATACGTCCCTTAGATTCATGCAGTATCTTGCATTTCATATTTTGTCCTCCTATGAAAACAGACCGTCTGAGCGGTCTGCTTTTGCTTATTCTTCACTTGTGTCAGCTATTTCTTCAACTGTATCCTCGATAACGGCAGCTTCCTCTTTAATAGCTCTCTGCTCGTTTATTTCCTTTGCATCGGCGAGAATATCATCGCAGTTCTCACGAACATTTGTTACAGTCTGCATAACATCAGATTTTGCACGGAGAACAGCCGCTGTTGCCTGAGTATAGCACTTCTTTGCATCCTTGCTTGAAAGGATACGTATGCCTGCTGTACCGAACAGAACTCCGCCTGCAAACAGACCTATCTTATTCCATGGGATATCTTTCATTTTGATCATAATTATCACCTCATCTGAATTGTAAAAAAGCAAGTTTTCTTATTATTATAATAACATATATCAACGGCTTTTTCAGCTCCGATAAGAAATAATTGGTATACTGTACTAATAGCTGCTTTTTGCCGATATTCCAATATAATCTGCTGTTTATAGTGCTAAGCGCTCCGATTAGTCGTTTTTCTGTACTGAACGGGTGATATGCCGATGACTTTACGGAATGCACTCGAAAACTTGCTGGGATTTGAATATCCGACTCTCTCTGCAATATCTATCACTTTCATGTCACTGTTTTTTATCAGCTCTGCCGCAAAAAACGCCTTTCTGTTTCGTGCGTATGTATAGATATTGCATCCGAAACAACGTTTGAATGTACTTTTTAAAGTCGTCTGATTGATCTTATATATATCAGAAAGCTGGCATATGGTTATGTGCTCTGATTCACTCTGACACAAAAACATACCTATATGCTTTATCTTCTGTTTCTGCTCATTCCCCATTCTCCTTTGCTCGCCAAGAAGCATCAGTAATTCCAAAGCTTTCAGCTTTATCATTGATTCATTCTGCTCTTTGCAATAACAGCTCATATCAGATATGACAGCTTCAAGTCTTGCATCAACTGCAAAAATGTTGCTTTCAAAGTTTGCAATATCCCGTAATATATCAGGAGTTTTCAGCAATTCAGAAGAATCAGCATTTTCACGGTCGGGTTCGATGAACAATGAAAAACCCATATAGTCAGCCGAATATGAAACTTCACATTCTCCACACAGACCATGGTCAACAGCGATACAGTTTTCTTTTGTCAGATAGTAGTATTCACCGCCGATATGATACTCGCAGATGCCGCTGATGCAGCAGCTTATCTCTTTCAAATCATCACTGCCTGACCTGCTCACTTTTCCGCAGACAAGCCTTATGTCAGGAAATATCTGAAATTCATTCATCATGTCAGTTCATCGCCTGTTCAAGAGCTTTTTTCGCCGCTTCCATAATACCCTTAGAGCTGTATGTAGCTCCGGAGCAAGCGTCAACGTCAGCACTGAGATTTCCTGCGATCTGCGGAATAACTTTGTTCATCGCATCATTGAAATACTCAGGATCATCGTCGTCAGCCCATGCTGAAATGCTCGTTATTGTGTCGTTTTCAATAGTCATTTTAACGTGTACCTTTCCTGCATATCCCTCAGCAGAAGCTGTATATTCACCGTTTTTGTACTTATATGTCACGGCAGGCTCTGTGACATCTTCAACGTGATTTTCAGCTGCTGGTTCTTCGTGCTGTTCGGGAACTTCCTCGGAAGTTTTTTCTTCGCCAGCTGTTTCGGCTGTCGTAGTCACAGTTTCTGATGATGTTACAGCAGTTGTTTCAGTTTTATCCGCTGAAGACGCAGTTGATGTTACTTCTGTTTCAGTTTTTTTATCTGTTGCAGAAGATGTTGATAATGACGAAACGGCAGTCACAGCAGTTGTTGCTTTTGGAGCGGTCGTTGCAGGCTCAAACGTAAAAACAGCCGGAGCTTCTGCTGAGGAAGCAACTGTTTTTTCAGGTGCAGAACTGCGTTCATACGAAAAAACTCCCGTGATCGAAAGCGGAACTATCACAGCACAAGCACATACTATATTCGGGATAAGGTTTGATTCAGGCTTTTTCTTTAATACGTAGTATTTTCTGATACGCATTACGGCATATCCTACAAAAACAGCACTGTACACTAATACGCTCAGGAAATAGCCTTCTCTGCCCTGCTGAGCCTTCGGAACAAAAAGCACAAGTATGTGTACATATATGAGCGCATAAAAAATATAGGCTGTACGCTGTATCTTCTTCCACGTTTTTGCATTCATCTTCCTGCGGACTGCCTTGAATGACATTACAGTCAGCGGTATCATGATAAGTACCATTACAAGGCTTACGATACTCGTCAGAACAAAATCCGAACCTGTTCTGCCCTTAACAAAATTTGATATGTACTGTATACCGTAAGTGATAACATGAGAAAGAGTGAGTATAGCCGCAGTTATGGAAAGTTCACCACGTATCGGCATGAGCTTCTTTATCGGAGCAGAACCGTTCGGCAAAGCTCCTGCCCACATGACAACTGCCCAGAAAGCAGCTCCCAAAGCTCCACGGGAGAAGATACCGATAACGTATTCTCTTACAAACCGGCTTGATATCTCAATATCAGACTGCAAAACAGCAACAGATGCCACAGTCAGGACAGCTGCCGTGATATAAAATGCAGCAGGACATTTTTTCATTGGCTTATCCAGTAAAAATGCTGTAATCAAAGCAAAAACAAGTGCAATTAAAAATAACATAAAACACCTCAAACAGTATTTGACCTCCGCAGCAAACGCCGCAGAGGTCATTTTTTATCTTGAAAGGAAAACTATCAGTCTCTCTTCTTTCTTGCAGCAAATGCTGTCATGCCGGCAAGTGCAAGTGCAGCTGCCGGAATTGCTGCGCCTGCAACACCGGTTTTCGGGCTGTCTGTCTTTGATTGTTCTGTCTTTTTTGTAGTAGTTGTAGTTGTTGATTTAGCTGTAGTTGTTGTTGTAGTTGTTGTGTTCTGTTTTGTTGTAGAAGTTGTTGCCGGAGCTGTAGTCTCAGCAGCAGGCTTCACTTCAAAGCTGTATGGTGATGTATAGCCGGTTGCGGTGATTGAAATGCTGTAGTTTCCGCTGCCGTCAAATACTGCGTTCTCGCCTGATTTCACATTGAAATCCACAGTTCCGTCCTCGCCGAACGCCTTTACTGCGCCTCTGCCAGATGCATTGAACTTGTTTCCGTTCACCTCAAATGAAGTGATATTTTTAATGAAGTTTGCTGCATCATCGTCAGAGAAGCCGTCAGCCTTTACAAGCTTGCCGTCCTCATATTTTACAGGGATATCGGCTGTTGAAAGCATGAACTGAGCAGTCATATCAGCGTATTTGCCGTTTTCATCACTGACTGTTACTGTATACTTTCCAGGCTTTGCATTTGTGTAGCTTATCTCTGTTTCAGAAGCTGAAAATCCTTCTGCAACTTCAATTTTTTTCTTGTAATCTTCCGGGAAACCTGTCAGTGTGAGTGCTGTTTTACCTGTGCCTGCTGAACCGTCCTCAGCCTTGACCTCGCCTGCAAACTTCACAGGGAGATACTGCTCGCCAACACTTACATTTGTATATCCGTCAAGAGTAATAAAAGTCACAGATGTAACAGTTTTACCCATTGAACTCTTGTAATTGTCGTATTTCAGCTCATTGCCGTGAGCTTCTGTTGTTGAGATACCGGCAGACCATGAGATCTGTCCGCCACGCCAGATATTTTCAAGGTGACGGAGTGCGTATTTGTCGCCTTCCTTTGTATTTACGATAACTCCGTAAAGGTCAACCTCCTCAGGATAACCCTTGACGTTAAGCTGATAGTCGCCGTATCTTGTTGAAGTTGAAACAGTC
>DEBW01000139.1:54530-54816 GCA_002348905.1 Ruminococcus flavefaciens
ACACGGTATTCTGTTCTCCGTCGGTATCAACAAGCTTTGAAACTGTAAGCTTATCCCCGTCAACAGATACTTCCTTGTATGCAGCCGGCTTGCTGTCAAGCTGCTTGAAATCATACTTTGCAAGCTTCTCAACGTCAGCAGCATCAACTTCTACAGGGAATGTAACACCAAGAATTGAGCCGTTTCCGTCATTGTATGTACCTGCAACGATTCCGCCCTCCTGATTGCTCTGCCATTTTGCCTTTGAATTTTCGTCTCTTGCCTTTGTTGCCGATGAAACAGCGTC
>DEBW01000139.1:55011-55152 GCA_002348905.1 Ruminococcus flavefaciens
ATGCAAGCTTTGAAGCAAGCTCTTTTAATTTTGCAAGATCATCGTCAGACGGAGTTTCATTTACCATGAATCCCTCGTCGCTGATAAGATCTGCACCTGCTGCCTTGGTACGGTCGTACCAGTTACGCATCCATTCGCCGT
>DEBW01000012.1:0-2673 GCA_002348905.1 Ruminococcus flavefaciens
GCTGCTAAGCTCAACGGCATGAACTACTCTACATTCATGAACGGTTGCAAGAAGGCTGGCATCACTCTCAACAGAAAGATGCTGTCTGAGATAGCTATCAATGATGCTGCTGGTTTCACAGCTATCGTTGAGAAGGCTAAGGCTGCTCTTTAATCAACTACAACAACACGCTCCTTATTAATTAAAGAGCGTGTTTTCTTGTAAAAGGCAAGGATTTTTTCCCTGCCTTCTGCAAGAATGTCTTATCATTGGCACGGAGGTGCTCGGCGTATTGGAAAACATCATAACTTCTAAGGATAATCCCGTTATCAAGCTGTATCAGAAGCTCTCTTCCTCAAAAAAAGACAGGCTTCAGTACGGCTTATTCGTGTTGGAAGGACTTCGCATAGTTGAGGATGCCCTCAGAGAGGACGGCGGAGTTTCTCAGCTTATATTCACTAAACAGGCATACGAGAAATATGCCGATGAGCTTTTTCAGGCTGATTTGAGAGATACAAAAACACTTGTTATTTCAAATGAACTTGGAAATAAAATAGCTTCAACAAGTACCACACAAGGCGTATTCGCTATATGCCGCATACCTGTTGAAAAAGCTCCTGTATTTGCTGAAAACGGCAGATACGCCGTATTGTTCGGCTTGCAGGATCCAGGTAACGTTGGCATGATAATACGTACCGCCGACGCTCTCGGCATTGACGGTATTTTCATGTGCGGAAGCTGTGACCTCTACAGTCCGAAGGTCATACGCTCTACTATGGGTTCTGTTTTCAGGGAGAATATCTATATCATCAATGATGAGGACAGGCTTTTCAGCCTTTTTGCTGATAATAACATCGTAACATCGGCTGCTGTTATCGACAGGGACGCTGAAAAAGTCACATCATGCGGATTTTCAGGTAAACAGGCGGTATTCATCGGCAATGAAGGCAACGGTCTGCCGAGGGAGATTTCACAACGGTGTGACCGCAGAGTGACCATTCCAATGAGCGGTACTATAAATTCTCTCAACGCTGCAATGGCTGCCGGTATACTTATGTGGGAACTGAAAAAGTGAGCGCATACTGACGCAATTGCAGAATCTGATGATATTGTGCTTTGTAATAGAGTAATGTATATAATAATGTTATACCCGATGCGGAGGGACTTATTATGAAGGATGAATTATACTGGCTCTGGCTGACTATGGTCTTCGGCACTGCAAGCCGCAGGATATGGCAGATCATGAACTATTACGAAACTGCCAGTGAAGCTTATTATGAGCTTAATTCTGAAGAAAAGACAGTCCGGCTGAATGAAAAGGAACAGAATGCCGTAAATAATACCAGCCTTGATGCGGCTGCTTCTCTCCTTGCAGAGTGTGAACGCAAGGGAATATCAGTTATAAGCTACGGCTCACAGGATTATCCGCCGCAGCTGAGGTATATAATTGATCCTCCGGCAATACTTTATTATAAGGGAAATATCCGCTGTCTGAGCGGAGCAAAGACAATAACGGCTGTAGGAGCAAGAAAAGCTTCTGCTTACAGCCTTGAAACTGCTGACCGTATTTGTACCGAACTTGCCGGCAACGGCGTGGTCATAGTGAGCGGTTTTGCAATGGGTATCGACATAACCTCACAAATGGCAGGCGTGAGGCAGAGCCGTCCGACTGCAACTGTACTTGGCTGCGGCGTTGACGTTGACTATCCTCGTGATAATGTCGGCTACCGTGGAGATATAATCGAGGCTGGCGGAGTTATACTAAGTGAATATCCTCCGGGTACTTCACCGCATCCGGGAAATTTTCCGAAGCGAAACAGGATACTCGCAGCTCTCGGCAGGGCAGTTGTTGTATTTGAAGCCTCTGAGAAAAGCGGCTCGCTCATAACAGCGTCCCTTGCTGTAGACCACGGCAGAGATGTTTTCTGTATGCCGCCGGCTGATATATTCAGCCCGACATATTCAGGAAATGTGAAGCTGCTCAAAGAGGGCGCTTCCGCATTTTACAGTGCCGCAGACATACTTTCGTGCTTTGCTGCCGGAACTGTCATGCGGTCGGAGATACGCTCTGAACTGAGCAGTATGTTCGCAAAGCGCAGCGCTGAGACGCCTGTGCGTATTGATGAAAATGATAAAAATGCTTTTGAGCATATAGTATTACATAAAAATAACGTTCCGGATGCTGGTGAGATGAAATTTGCATCGAACAAATTACAGCTGGACGAAAAAAAGGATGAATTAAAGCTTGAGGGCTTGCAGAAGGACATTGCCGACGTTCTCTCAAAGGGAGCGCTTAACGTTGATGACCTTGCACAGCATCTCGGCATTGATCCGGCAGAACTTGTTTTTGAACTGTCGGAAATGGAACTATTGGGAGCTGTTCGTATGCTTCCGGGAAAAATTTACGAAAAATGCTGATAAGGGGATAAAGTAAATGTCAGATCTTGTAATAGTTGAGTCGCCTGCAAAGGCAAAAACAATACAGAAGTACCTCGGCAAAGGGTTCGAGGTAGTGGCTTCAATGGGCCATGTGCGTGACCTTCCGAAGTCAAAGCTCGGAGTTGATACCGAGAACGATTTCCAGCCTCAGTATACAGATATGAAGGGCAAGGAAGAAGTAATAAAAGACCTTAAAAAACGTGCTAAGAAGTGCGGAAAAGTTTACCTTGCGACCGACCCTGACCGTGAGGGAGA
>DEBW01000012.1:2871-3012 GCA_002348905.1 Ruminococcus flavefaciens
AATGCACAGCAGGCAAGACGTATCCTTGACAGACTTGTGGGATATAAGCTCAGTCCGTTCCTTTGGAAAAAGGTCAAGAGAGGTCTTTCAGCAGGCAGAGTTCAGTCTGTAGCTGTACGCCTTGTTGTTGACCGTGAAAAC
>DEBW01000147.1 GCA_002348905.1 Ruminococcus flavefaciens
TTGAGACAAGCTCTTGCAAAGCCTGCGATAGATGCGTCAAGGTTGTGAAGTCCCTGAATGATACCGTCGCACTTTGTAAAGTCGTGGATAAGCTCACGAGTCTCGTTGCCGTTCTCGTCAGTAACTACAAGCTCAGCCTTGCTGCCCTTAGCTACACGCATTTCAGTGTTCTTGTAAACGTCGCCGTAAGCGTGACGGGCAATAGTGATAGGCTTAGTCCATGTTGGGATGTAAGGCTCGATTCCCTTTACGATGATAGGCGTTCTGAAAACTGTACCGTCAAGAGCCGCTCTGATAGTACCGTTTGGTGACTTCCACATCTGTGAAAGGTTGTACTCAGGCATTCTTGCAGCGTTAGGTGTGATAGTTGCACACTTTACTGCAACGCCGTACTTCTTTGTAGCATCAGCAGAGTCGATAGTTACCTGATCTTTTGTCTCCTCACGGTGTTTGAGTCCAAGGTCATAGTACTCTGTGTTGAGTTCAATGTATGGTTCGAGAAGTGTCTCCTTGATCCATGCCCAGAGAACTCTGGTCATCTCATCGCCGTCCATTTCGACGAGAGGTGTTTTCATATTGATTTTAGCCATTTTAATACCTCCTGAATATTAACGGTTTATACGTTTCATTATATATTATGTCAACCAAATAAGTAATCTAATACTTTATAAGCAAAAAACAAAATCACAATAGCTGTTATGATTAACCTGATTATTGCTTCTGCCACCCAATATTTCCAAGATTTCTCACGTTTCTTGCTGCGTTCCATATTTCGCTTCATTGTTTTTTCGAGTTCTTTATTTGTTTCTTCAGGATCAGACCAATACTGCAGAAGCAAAACAAAAAAACCCAAAATACCCAAACCATAAAAAATTACTTTGAATTCTGTTGGCAGATTTGAGTGACTATGAATACGCATTAATGTAAAAACAACTAACTTGGGATCTGTTGACGCAGTCAAACTGCTAACACCAATAAAAAAATCATTAAACATAAATTACCTTTTCTCCTAAAGTAAAAGCAATACATATTAATGCCATTACTCACATAATTATGGAACACGTTTTTCACATAATAACAAAGAGCAAAAGTATCATAACAACAAACGCAATGCCGAGAGATATCTTGTCCGCAAGCTTGGTTTCCAGCGTCGGGAAGAACTTCGGCAGAAAATACCTTGCCGCAAAGTAAACCACAGCTCCGATCGCAAAGACAAAGTAATCCTTTGCAGTCCACGGTCTGTGACGGCGGTAGCGTATTCGTGCTAATGTACTGTCAGTACAGATATTGTTTAAAAGCGTAAGCATTTCAATCCCCCCATATCAAGCCTGCCTTATAAGCGGTTCTTGTTATAATAATGTGATATAAAGAATCAGCACGACTATCACAGATATCACCAATGACACTATTTCAAGCATCTTCTTGTCAGCTTTTGGAAATATCTTTTCCAGTATGCAGCTCAGAATGATCTCCAATGCAAGGATGATACCAATTATGATGTACTGTTTCAGTGTCCAGTGGTGATAACGACGTCTTGCAAGAAAATTTCCGGCATAAATATACATAGCTCACTTATCTCCGAAAACGACAGCAAGTGTACATATCCCTGAAATCAGAGCCATGATAATTGCATTTCTCACAAGTGCCGGCTTTAAGGATATTTTGTCAAACTCAACGCTTTTAAATGTACCAACTGCAAAAGCAAAGACTGCTCCTATTATAATGTATGCGATGCCGTTAAATCCCAAAAGTCTCGTCACAGCAAGACCTAATACAAAGCCTACGATATTCGGCAGAAGCACTGCCCACAAGCCTGCGCTTGAACGCCTTGCCCTATATTTGTAAAACGGAACGCCCGTGTCACGAAGAAAATCTTCATGTCTTTTGTCAGCAGTTCGGATATCGCTGAATATATCGTCAATTATCTCAGTTATTTTCATTTTTTCACCCTATATCATTTCTCAGCCGTGAATATATTTTCTGATGTCCGGAATCATGAATATTACGATTACGCCTAAAACAACAGCAATAAATACTGCAAATTCGGTTATCACAGCCCACATATGTGCATGGTTTGCTGTCAGTTTATGCTCTGAATACTTCTGCTCAGTAAACTCAAATATCTTCTCTCCTATTTTAAAAAAGAAAATACAAAATACAGCACAAAATACTATACCGAGAACTGCGCCCAATGCACCCATGTCTTCTAAATTATATACGTTCAGCATTGCAACAAGCCCTGCTGTCGGAAAAAACATGAGCCACCCATACAGCTCACCCGGAAAATACCTGTAACGACCTTTTAATTTTGTTTTCATATCATTTTATCAATGGCAGCAGCAATGCTATAAAAACCCCAGCAAGCAGAACTGCGCCAGTTATGTCTACGGCAGCTATAAATCCCTTCCAACCGCCTTTTCGTATATGCTTGAATATATTTGCACACCACAAAGCAAGCATCATGAACATAAGGAATGCCATAAATGACACTCCGCCTGTCATTCTTTTATCCAAAGACCTTCACCTCACGGTATCACAAATATAAATCAGATCTGCTAAGAAGTCATTTTCCAAGCTTTGTCCGCAGAAATGTGAGTATCACAATATGCAGCGGATAAAATACGTAGAAAAAATATTTTGATACATTCTTCATTGCCGGTGATGTGCTTCCGCCACGTTCACCGTTGTAAAGCAGCAGTACCAGAACAGGAAGAAATATACCAAATCTGTAAAGTTCATACCATTTGTCACTGAATGAAAGTACAAGTTCCTTTACTACAGGCAGAAGTGCTATAAAGCAGACTGCTGAATATGCCTGTAACTGCTTTATCCTGCCTTTGTCCCTTGCGAGTTCAAAAGCAAGAGTGAAGTAAACCGCATTTGTTCCGCAGTCACACTGACGGGCACAGAATATCATGAAAAGTATCGCCGGAAGCTTGAAAGCCTTTTCGATACGCCCGGTATTTATTACCCACACAGAGATAAGGCTGAACAGCAAAGTCCATATGACACTTCCCTTGTCCATTGCGCCAAATGCAGTTTTTTCAAAGTACATGAACGGTATTTGCGATATCAGTGCAAATACTGCCAGTCTTCCGCAGTAGCGCTTCAAATCCCGTGTATGATGATATCCCTCGGTAATAAAGAAACACATCAAAGGAGCTGTAAGTCTGCCTGCAAAATGCAGACAGACTCCGGCAGGAGAACGTGTATCCACGAACAGCCAGCCGATATGGTCGATAGTCATAGCTATGATAGCTATGATCTTTATGGCTGATGCGCTGAGATACCCGTTATTGCCGGTAATTCCTTTTTTATCCATTACTTCATGGACTCTCTTGTAAAGTCAAGCAGACCGCCTGCAAGCATGATGTCCTTTGTACGTCCGGAAAGCTCGCAGAGTACAGGTATCTCAGCACCGTTTGTCTTGTTGATAACGGTAAGTTCAGTCTTGCCCTCAGCTACAGCCTTTCTTACGTCAGCGAGAAGGAGATGATCTCCCTCAGCGATCTTCTCGTAGTCAGCCTCGTTCACGAATGTGAGCGGGAGGATACCTGCGTTTATGAGGTTTGCACGGTGAATACGTGCGAATGACTTAACGAGTACAGCCTTTACTCCGAGATAAAGCGGTGCAAGTGCAGCGTGTTCACGGGATGAACCCTGACCGTAGTTTGC
>DEBW01000115.1:0-190 GCA_002348905.1 Ruminococcus flavefaciens
ATAATAAAACCTGTTCTTGGGAACATTGATTCATCCCGATTATAATTGCTGTATCACTTCCCAAAGCTGACGGGCAGTTTCAAGGTTTATACCGGCTGTGACCGCAAGCTCTTCGGGAGAAGCTTTCAGCAGGTTCTCTTTGGTCTTATACTTTATCATTATCTTGGCAGCCTTTTTCTCGCCGATACCC
>DEBW01000115.1:402-642 GCA_002348905.1 Ruminococcus flavefaciens
GTCGTCCTTGACCATGCCGAAAAGAGGTATATCAAGTCCCAGCTCTTTCAGCAAAGGCTGTACCGCATGAACATGACCTGTACCGCCGTCGAGGAGTATAAGGTCAGGAGTGCGCCTGAAATACTCATCGCCTTCCTGCTCCACGATATGCATGAGCCTGCGTCTGAGGACTTCACGCATACTTCCGTAATCGTTCTGTAGTTCCTGCTCCTTGACGTTGAAATGCTTGTAGGCTTTTTT
>DEBW01000115.1:712-1051 GCA_002348905.1 Ruminococcus flavefaciens
GCGACCATAGATTCAGAAGAAAGGTTCGATATATCGTAAGCCTCGATGTATACCGGAGGTTTTGCAAGTCCGAGACTTTTAGCGAGCTGTTCAAGAGCAATGACCTCTTTGCCTGTGCGTTCACTTTTCAGGGCAGCATACTCAGCAGAATTGCTTTTTGCAAGGCGCATAAGTTCGGGAAGCCTTCCTCTCTGAGGCTGATGAAGCTTAACGTTCCTGCCAGCCTGTTTAGTGAGCATCTCCTCGATAAGTTCGTGGTCATCGGGGATATGGTCAACGGTTATCATCTTTGGTATATCCTCTCTGCCGTGGTAGTACTGCACAAGAAAGAGACTGAGA
>DEBW01000115.1:1157-4664 GCA_002348905.1 Ruminococcus flavefaciens
AAAGCCTGTCCTCACGGTACATAAGCACGGAAACGAAGATACCGCCGTAAAACTCAGCCGTACCGATAACATCGAGAGAATCAGTACCGCTGCTGATAATTTTCTGCTTTTCAGAAGCTTTTCTGACAGCGTTTATACGGTCACGGAGCATAGCAGCTTTCTCAAATTCGAGATTTTCAGCTGCTTCATTCATCTCCTTTTCCATGCGCTCAACAGACTGTGCGCTTCCTGACTTGATAAAATCGACAGCCTGAGCGACTATGCTGTTATACTCCTCTTTCCCTATTTTTCCACGGCAGACACCCATGCACTGCTTGATATGATAGTTCAGACACGGACGCTCTTTGCGGAAAGCCTGCGGAAATTTCTTATGACAGGTCGGGAGCATGAACACACGGTTAGCCTCGTCAACGGCTTCTTTGGTAACGAAACCGCTCATGTAAGGTCCGAGGTACGTACCGCCGGCAAGTGTATTTTTCTCGTTGGTGATACGAGGGTATTCCTCGTCCGAGATGCGTATATAGTGGTAGCCTTTATCGTCTTTGAGGAGTATGTTATACTTTGGCTTATGCTGTTTTATGAGCGAACACTCCAGCACAAGAGCTTCATACTCGCTGTCAACAACGATATAGTCATAGTCATAGACATTCGACACCATAGCCGCAACTTTAGGTGTATGGTCGGGATTCTCACGGAAATAGCTTGTCACACGGTTTTTGAGATTTTTCGCCTTTCCGATGTAGATTATAGCGCTTTCCCTGTTCTTCATGATGTAAACTCCGGGAGAAGAAGTCAGCTTGGACGTTTTCTCACGCAGATAGGGTAATCTTGGATTCATAGTTCACCTCTTCCTTACAACGATGACCTCAGATATGCCGTACCTTTTAAAGATATCTACGCATTCACGGCTTATTACCTCTCCGCTGACCGCTATAGGCACAGCCGGCGGACACGGCACTTTCACAGATGCACATATGCATCCCTCAGCCTCATCGACAGGTATCGTCTCACTCGGACTGAACACCGCCTGACGCACAGACATTACCTTTTCCGGCAATGGAAGATAAAAGCTCTCATTGACTTTTTCACACTTTTCAGCCGAAGCTACAGCATCTTCAAGAGCAATGCAAAGCCTGAGATAGTCCTCTGCCATGTTGAAAGGCGACATAAGGAGTATAACAAGACTGCTGTCTGAGTATTCACATTCTACCTTATTCTTTCGCAGTACATCCGCAAAAGAGTTGCCGTCATATCCGCTTTCAGCCGCCTTGACGGTGATATGGAAAGGATCGCCGTCAGCAAATATAAGCCTTCCGCTGAAACTTTCACGAAGCTCCTTTATGTACTGCAAAGCACGGACTGTATCATTGCGGATATCCTCACTGATATACCTGTTGCAGAGGTCGAGAGAAGCCATTATAAGGTATGAAGGACTTGTCGAAGCAAAAAGGCTCATACACTGTCTCAGCATCTTTGCATAGCGCCTTGACGAGGTATGGAGCATAGCCGCTCCGGTAAGAGCAGGAAGCATCTTATGAGCCGAATCACAGCACATAGTTGCTCCGAGAGCGATAGGGTGATGACTTACCGGCATGAAGTGAAGATGTGCGCCGTGAGCATTGTCAACGAGGAGAGGCGCACGGTATTTCCTGCAAATCTCTGAAAGTCCCTGTATATCAGCCATTCTACCGGTGTAGTCCGGCGAGGTGATATAAAGACACGGCTTCTTCACTGCCTTTAGTTTTTCCTCAGCTTCTGCAATATCAACAGTACCGGAAAGTATGCCGTCAGTATAATGCGGCATCAGCCATTCTATGTCAAGGTCAAGGAGTGCTGCTGCATTGAGAAATGCTCTGTGAACGTTCCTTACAGCCACAACAGTGCGTCCCTCAGACTTCATAGCGGCAAGCATAGCCTGAATACAAAGGGTAGAACCTCCGGCGGAGTAGAAAGTACCGGCAGTACCGTAAAGTCTTGCCATATTCTTCTCGCTTTTGCGGATAATGCCGTCAGCCTCAAAGAGACTGTCAGCGCCGGCTATCTCAGTTATGTCAAGTTCGCAAAGCCTTTGCATATCTTTCGTAACTCCCCTGCCCTTATGACCTGGCATATGACATCGGAGCGTATCAGTTCCGGAATATTTTCTCAGAAAATCGTATATAGGTGTATCCATATAATACCTCATTATAAATAGTATTGCAGTATGCGGAACATCCTGAGCCTTGCCCTGCCCATAGCAGCAGAGACAGCCTGCGGAGATACATTGAGCAGACCTGCTATCTCAGTGATATTGTTCCCTTTAAAATAGTATAACATAATAATCTCTTTTTGTCTCGGTGTAAGCTCATTATTTATAACTTTTAACAGTACTCTTTTAAGTCTGCTCTTCGGTGAATCAGAATCGCCGTCATTGCTGAAGAGTATTCTGCGTATATTTTCGTCAGCCTCACCGGTAAAAGTATCCTTATAGCTTTCACGTATTGCCACGCTGTCCCGTCCTCCTTGCGTAATTTTCGAGTGTAGTGATAATTTCCTGCATATGTTCACGTTCTTTGTAGAGGAGTTTTATCCTGCGGTCGAGGTCGAGTTCCTTTATAGCAAGTATGTCCCCCTGTTCTTCGAGCTGATGATACTGGGCACGGAGTTCGTCAAGACGCTTTCCGACCAGTTCACAACTTTGAATATACCCTTTTATCATGTTGTCCATTAAGTTTTCCTCTTTCCTCATTAAAATGTAAGGCAGCTTTGCAGAACATACGTTCTTATTCCTTGTAAGAACATTATAGAACATTTGTTCTTGTTTGTCAATAGCCGATTAAAAATTTAATTTTTTATGCTCACCTGACGCTTGCGTAACACCAAAATATTCATGACTGTACACATTGCACTACAAAAATATAAAACTGCACATTCAAATGTAAACAATAATATCTTTAAATCTTTTTATTAGTTAATATGAACATGAACAATAGTGTGATAGTTCATAGAATAAGAGCGTATTATCAGTGAGAATTGTCAAAAAAAGCATTGACAAGCAGGGAGAAAAATGCTAATATATACTTATGGGAAAACATGAATAACTTTTAACCAAGCGTTAATTAGTTAAAAAAATGGAGGTTAATCTATGCAATTTTTCAAAAAAACCATTGCAGGTATCTGTGCTTTAGGCATCACAGCTGCCTGCGCTTCTCAGACCAACATCCTCAGCGGTACTAAAAACGCTTACGCCGCTACCAAGGACATCTCTTCCACTATGGAATGGGATACCCTCAGAATGGGCGGTGCAGGATTCGTTTCAGGCATCGTTAAAGGACAGAATGAAATGTATCTCCGTACCGATGTTGGCGGTGCTTACAGATATGACTACGAACAGAACAGATGGGTTCAGCTCTTCGGATTCATCAATGAGGATGACAGAGGTCTTTTAAGCTGTAAGGGTATCGCTATTGATCCTACAGACGATATGACTGCTTACTTCCTCTGCGGATGCGCTTACTTCTCAGACGC
>DEBW01000209.1:0-128 GCA_002348905.1 Ruminococcus flavefaciens
ACTAATCTCTGGGACAATGAGTTTTCTGCCGATGATATCAAGAAGATCTACAAAATGCGCTGGGGTATTGAAACTTCCTTCCGTGAATTGAAGTACCATGTTGGTCTTATTGCTTTCCATTCAAAGAA
>DEBW01000209.1:466-4568 GCA_002348905.1 Ruminococcus flavefaciens
ACGGTTGGCTTAATGACATTACCGTTGAAGGGCGGTGAGATAATTATGTATGGTTTAACGTCAAGCACTAATAGTCAAAGCATTGTTTTTTATGCTCTCAATGGTTTGTAATTGGGCTGTTCTGATCTTCGAATCAAACATCTTGATGAAACTACAAGGCTTGTCAAACGGCAGCTTAATTATTTATAATCTGCTTTCCTTCCGATTATCTAATTTTTAAATATTAAAATAATAACCTAAAAATCCACAAGATATATCCCGATACTTATCTGCTGATAATCTATGCTGCGCTTTTTAATATCGGTGATATAGGCGACGAGCATCTTTCCGGCGTCCATCAGCCGTGAAAAGATAATATTGTCTTTTTCGGGTACATAGCCGAGCTTCTTTCCGTCTGCTGTCAAAACAAGTATAGCCTTATCATCAAACTTGTTATCCTCACGCTGTAATGTGAGCCTGTCCTTTATCTTGATATCCTCCAGCACGGTTTTGTCTTTCAGATAGCTGACGCCTGCGACATAGGTGTCAAACAGGTGTATCTCTTTTATTAATGGCTTGAGGACCTTATCAAGTCCGCCGTTCTGAGTAAGTGCGATCGCTTCCGTTTTATGTATTGTCAGTTCTGTTCGCTTGTCCATGTGAACGTTCCTCCTTCCACGATAAACTGTTTCAGCTCCTGTTCGAGCTGCTGAGCATATTCCTTGTATTCTGCGAGTTCTTCATCAAGCGTCTGCTTCTTTTCCCTTACTAATGAAGGATCGTCAAGCAGCTGCCTATAAAGATACGGATCGGTAGTTTTTATCTTTTTGATCTCCTCATACAGCCTTTCAATCTTGAAGTCGATATCTGGTATGGATATCTCCGTTTTGCCCTGTCCGAGGTCTTCAAGAGCCTTGTCTACGAGAACCTCTATCTCTTCCAGTTCTTTAAGGTCGTTGCAGTTATACGCCGTAACATTACGGCGCCACAGCTCCATGAGTTCTTCATGTTCTTCTGTCAGGGGATTGAGATCAGGGTGAAGCTTTTTGGCTATCCTGCGGTATATCTGTCGTATCTTTACCACATCATGCTCAGGTATGCGCTTGACATTCTTGCAGGCTTCATTTTCAGCGATCATCTCATGCAGCTGCTGCTGATAATCTGTCATATCCTGCTTTATCTGTTCCTGTACTCTTTCCATATCAACGCTTTCGCCACGGTTGCAGTATATCATGCAATATGTGAGCATCTTTTTACGTTCGATACAGGCAATCTTCTGCTTAAAAACGGCAGTTATCTGTTCTCCGAATACACGGATATACTGTCTGAGAGCCTGATCTGCCTCTTTTCGGCAGCGTTCTCTGTCCAAAAGCAGATTTTCATATTCGCCGTATCTGCCGTCTTCTTTATATACTATCTCCATTATATCACCTCAAAGTTTTTACATTTCCACGATGAAAGAGTAAGGCGATAACCTTCTATTTTGGCATTCTTAAGCATTTCATCAATATTATGATACCATTTCCCTTCGTAATAAACCGAAACAGTACCATCAGTTTCAAGTGATGAATTGATAATATAAGAATTGTTATTGTATGTAAATCTGACTTTAACTGGTTCTTTCAATAACTCATATAGATCGAACAGATCGAAATTCTTTCTGTCAAAATCGGTTAAGCGATAAAGGTGATGTATAAGTCCCTGCATAATACTATAGTTACCAAAAAAAGGGCTAAAGCCAATACGTGAACTCAGCATACTTTTTCCTTCACGAAGCAGTTCTATAGCCTCATTTATATTCCCCTCTTTCTCACGTATCTCTGCAAGTCGTGTACATAGTTCAGGCAGTGGTTCGTTTACATAGTTTGTGCCTTTGTACACTTTGAAAAGTTTTTCTATTATCTCTTTATATTTTTCATCATTCTTTTCGACATAATAACCATTATGATACATATCAGCTATTTTGTATTGAGCATTGGAATTTTCTCCTGCCATCGAAAAGTAATGAAAAGCTTTTTCGTAATCAACTGTTCCTGTTCTGCCATAATACCAGATATACCCAAGCCCTACCAGAGCGAATTCATCGCCGTGTTCAGCAGCCATTTCATAATACTTAAATGCAAGATCATAGCATTTCATATTATAGTACTGACTTGCAAGCGCAAGCATATAGTAAGAGTCGTTTGTTTCTTTTATCAGAAACTGAACAGCTTCCGTATATATGAATAATTCTTCATCGGTATATTGTCCGTTTTTTCTATCAAAAGAGTCAACTATACTCTTTGCTTCCGGTATTGTCATAAGAATGCCTCCTGTTTGTAGTCATATCTGCATTTCAGCGACCTTGGCGTTAAAATGTCTTATGACCTCACAGATATCGTCAGTCAGTCTCTTATAGCACTCTTCGCTTATTTCATCAGGCACACCATAGAACGCTTCCGCCATACCGCCTGCAATGCAGGTAAGTGTATCGCAGTCACCGCCGAGAGATACAGCAGTACGGATAACGTCCTCAAAGTCATTTCCTTCAAGAAATGCGGTTATAGCTTCTGGAACAGTTTCCTGACAACTCTCCACATGATGATAGATGGGACGTATCTCATCGCAGGTGCGGGAGAGGTCGTAGCCAAACTCTGTCACGATATATTGGCGTATATCGTCCTTGTTGCTGCCGTTTCTTGCGAGGAATATAGCACTTGCTGTTGCTTCAGCACCTTTGATACCCTCGGGGTGGTTATGAGTAACTTCCGCTGTTAGAGCAGCCATTCTGCGAGTAGTTTCAATATCGTCGTAGAGCCAGCCTGCTGATGATACACGCATAGCCGAACCGTTGCCGTAACTGCCGTAAGGCTGGGGATCCTTTGTGGTAAGCCACTGGCTGAACATACACCCGTATCCGGCGTTAGGATAACGCTTTCCCCATTTCTGCATAGAATCAACGAGAACAGCTCTTATCTCGTCGTCGCTCTTGCCGTATGAGCTGATAAGAGCCTCAGCCACTGCAACTGTCATAACAGAATCATCTGTGAAGTGAGATCTCCTGCTGAAAAGAGGGAAGTCCTTTGTTTTGTCGCCTCTGTCAAATTCATAGGGAGCACCTATCATATCACCTAAAATAGCACCGATCATAATTCTGATCCTCCTTTTCTTCTTTTACAATTTCATTATATTATATCTAAATATGCTTGTGGTCGTTTCTTACACGACATTTTTCATACGCCTAATGTAGGCTGATCGTATTGGAAGAGTATAGAATTTATCTTGAACATATCATAAATGCCATTAGTAACACAGTATGAGATGATAAGGTCGAACTTATTGCTGGGAGAAAAGGCTATCTCAGCTCTTGAAAGAAGATCCATCATAGTCAGCATATCCAGTTCAAGAGCGATAGCTAACGCAACAGCCGTTTTCTTTTTGGGCTTATAATTGACATTGCAGCGTATAGCGAAGAAGAGCTTCATTCTTAGGAAAGCCATATACTCCCGTAGCTATAAGTGGAAAAGCAATACTTTCAGCATTAACTTGCTCCGCTAATAAAAGAGAATTCGAGTAACATGAGCGTAGTATATCAAATTCTCCCTGCTTGCCGTCCGTCCATATTGGTCCGACTGTATGAACTATATGCTTAGCCGGCAAATTGAAAGCAGGAGTGATGGCAGCTTATCCCGGAGCTATGCTGCCGATCTTTATACGTTCGGCGAGGAGCTGTTCCTTTCCGGCTGCCTGATAGATAGCGCTGTCAGTTCCATTTCTTACAACAGGTTCGGGATTTGCTGTATTCACTTATAACGTCTGCTTTTACCTTTGTTATATCATCTCTTATTATATGAAATGGCATTTTATCGCCTCAAGATTTTATTTTGATATAAATCTGATACAAAAATAGCATTTTAGACATTATAACACATTTTACAATTTATTTCAAGTGAAGCCCTGCAAAAATGTTAAATATTTCGAATCACCATGTATAGTTGAGTGTAACAACTGTCACTTCCATAATATATGGATTATCACATTTCAAGATCAAAAAGAAAACACCGCACGAATGCGGTGCCAGTATATATCAATCTTCAAATATTTTATCTGCCTCATCAAGATCAAGAAGATAATACTTCCTGCC
>DEBW01000209.1:4621-12063 GCA_002348905.1 Ruminococcus flavefaciens
TCCGTACAGTATTCTCTGAAAGTTTGAGCTGAGAAAGCAGTTCCTCACGGGAGATACCGATATTGGAGAAGAGAGCTGCCTGTATCAGCAGTTCATACAGATAGGAGATATCCGTCTTCTCAGCATTCGGTAGGTTGGCGATACGCTGACGATAGTATTCCCATTTGTACTTCTTTTCCTCCAAAGTCTCCAGAAGCTGCTGTAGCGATATCTCAACTATGTTAAGGAACATTTCCACAAACGGCGTAAGCTCGGCTTTATTATGCGGATCATTACACACATCAAAAGCCTTATAATATTTGGATATGTTTTCTTTTACAGTATATGACAATCTGAATCCTATCAACGGATTGAGTTGCCTTGAGAGGAGATAACTGCTAATGAAGCGGCTGGTTCTGCCGTTGCCGTCATAGAATGGATGAATGTATCCGAACAGGTAATGGAATACTGCGATCCTGATAAAAATATCGACATCTTCATCATTCAGTACATCAAGGCTCTTGTTCATAGTATCGATTATGTTACTCTCAGGTGATAATCCTTTGTGAATGACGTTTTGAGTTGCTGACTGGACTTCGACACCCGAACGACGGAACGTTTCACCATCCGGAAGATTCTCAGGATCAGTTGCCTTTATCTCCTCATAGAAGATATCGTCATAGACCTTGCGTATATCCTGACAGGTCTTAAACGACATTGTGTTATCATTTTCAAGAGCTGCATATTTAGCTACCAGTCCAACAAAACGGTTACGTTTATCATGAGTTGACAGGTCTTGGAGTATCTCGCCAATTTCTTTCCGGGTACTATGAACTCCTTCGATGTTATTGGTTAGGAGTATTTCGTCTATAAGGCACTTGGAAGCAAACTGAGATAGCGCAAGCTGAGGAAGTGTGTTAGCAACAGCATCAACAGCCTTGTCCAAACGCTCTATCGAAATTATCTGCTTATATATCTCAGGAGTCTGGCAGATAAACGCAGCATTTTCACCGATATTCACAGACAGATGAATAGTATCTTCAGCGTTATACCTGCTTTCGTATTCTGTCTTATACTCTTTTGCTCCCATATGGAACAAGGCTTTTAGCGTTTTTCTTGACATTTATCTCATCTCCTATTGCTTTTGCAAGTATTATGAAGCACTCAAAATCAATTATGCATTGAGTCTGTATCTAAGTGCCACTTGAATCAAAACTCAAAAACATATGGATTTTGCGTTTCGCATCTTGATTATATCACATACAAACGCAAAAGTCAACAGAAAATAAACAGACTCCCCATCATGGGTAATGTCATTGATCCCATCCGTCATATTTCATATTAACCCATTTAATATTCTGACGTTTTCCCGGCTTTTTCCCTTTCAGCAGGAAATATTGCAGTATTGTCTCCAACACCTGCATATCATGGCAAAGCATATACTCAGGATATTCACCGGAATAAAGCTGCACCTTTTTTCGCAAAGTCACTCCGCTGCGGTAACTCTGATAAACTCCCATTTGCGAAGTACCTGCATCATAGTTGATAATACAGCAGTCATCACCAAACAGCACACTGATCATATTCAGTTCTTTGTGTCTGATCCATACCTCGGCAAGCTGCTGAGAAGATATGCCTTCTTTGATCTCTGTAATCAGATCGTTACATATTTTTTCATCGATATCAGGTAAAATCCGAACATCTGCCCTGCCGTTACGCATTACAAAACGAACAATATTTTTGCCTTCTGGCAGTTCTTCAATAGGAGTATAATTATTTATCTCGGGCTGTTCATTTGTTTTATCTGATATCTTGTAAATATACAGATATAGCTGTGGAAAAGGCGTATCTAAATGATCATTTTCAGGAATGCAGACCGCTTCATATCCTTCCAGTTCTGTTACCGCCTCTTTGCAGCGCTGTGCATCCTCTTTCCGAATATCTGTGCAATAATACGTATTTGAGGAGAAAATGTTAATACCATGTGCTGTCAGGCTCTGTATGGGATTTGAGGTTATGCCCACATAACATTTTCCTTCAATAACAAGAATAACAGGTGAAGTTATGGGCTTGGCTTTATGTACTGTCTCTGCCGTTTGATACTTACATCTTTCCTTTTCAATTTCTATACTAAGACATCTCTGAACATAAGAAACTACTTTTTCAACGCTGTTTTCGTAATAATTCCCGCAATCTCTGAATATCATATTATTTCCTCCTGCCTGTGTTATACTATTGGCTATACATAACCGTATTCAATTACAGGTTATCATAATTCTTAAAGTATGTCAATAGCTTTTTCAGGTCGATTTTTTATCTGTCTTTTCGTCGTATATTAATTCATATTATACAGAATCAGGAGTATGATGCTTCTAAATCATACTCCTGTATTTTCTTCCTTTATTTGATTAGCTTAATGATATTACGTTTTATGTAAGCTTTTTCTTAGCTAATAAGATTTTAAGGATAACAAGTCATATTCCTACGTTTTAGCGCAGTTGGGATTGTACTGAAACCGTCTGTTATTAGCTATCATAAGCTTTCGTCAGACGGTTCGTATTTTATTATGTCCTCAACATTGCAGTCAAGTATCTTGCAGAGGTCGTCTATCAGCTGAGTGGTCACTCCCTGATCATGTCTCAGGCGGTGTATGGTACTGCTGCTGATGTTGTGCTTGTTTATGAGTGTATAGGTTGTTACGCCCTTTGCCTTCATTGTATCCCATAATGGCTTGTAAGTTATCATAAAAATATCACCAATACCATTATAATTTATACTCAACTACTTGAAAATAGTCGTATTTTAGACTATAATGGTATGTAGTCGGAAATAAGATTATATCGGAGGTAATTATGACCTGTACAATAGTCTCAACGGGAGAAGAATTGAACTTAGTCTGAAAAAACGAGAATGAACCGCCATATCCAGAAATAAAGGCACGGCTTCATGAAAAGATATGGACGCTGTACTGCAAAGGATATGACCGTTTCTGGGTGAACTGCGAGTACGGCGTTCCGTTGTGGTGTGCGGAGATAATTATTGCTCTGCACTTGTATAACGATATTGAGCTGAATATTGCTATGCCCTATGAAGAGCAATCTACCAACTGGGTAGAAGAGTATCGTGATCGTTTTTTCGCAGCTCATGCCGAAGCTGATCATGTTGAGATAATTTCGCCTCATTGCACCGAGGACTGTTATGAATGTGCCGATGAGTACATGATAGATAATTCTGACCTACTCTTGGTAGTTGGCAGCAAACATATCGAAACTCATTGCTTGAAATATGCAGCTTCTTCAGGTGTTGGTGTCGAATTCTTTGAAATATAAAACGTGCCATAAATTTCAGCAATTTACGGCACGCTTCAAATATGTTTTATATGTATAATTTTACCACAATTACGTTTGAATTTCAATTCGATATAATAAAATTTTACAAATCAAATTATAAAATCAGCAGATTATACAAGGATAAACGTATGGCTTTGTAGGTATTGACTGCTCATTTATCGTTAGAATTATGGTCAAGGGAGAGGTATAGTTATGGCTCGTAGAGGTGAGAACATATATAAGCGGAAAGATGGACGTTGGGAAGGTCGCTATAAATCGGGATATAAAGAGAACGGACAAGCCAAATATCGCTCCGTGTACGGTCATACCTATGCAGAAGTCAAACAAAAGCTCGCTCCCTTGAAAGTCACCGATCCTGCTACAACCAATTCATGTCATATGACGGTAAAAGAGCTTTTCAACGAGTGGCTTTCTGCGATAAAGCTCCGAGTGAAACCATCTACCTATGCCAATTATTTGTTAAAGGTCGAGAAACACATACTTCCTGCATTTGGTGGACTTCGTTATGACGCACTGACGGTTCAGATGCTTAACCATTATATTGAAGATAAGCTCAGTTCAGGTCTATCTGCGAAATATGTTTCTGACATTATAATTGTCTTCAAATCAATGTCAAAGTACTCAGCTAAAATACATGGATTCCGCAATATGCTGGCAGATGTAAGCTTGCCAAAGGTGCATAGAAAAGAACTGCCTTTATTGTCACCTTCACAGCAGCGGCAGCTGTGTAACTACCTGCTTCATAATTTGAATCCGACCTCGCTTTGTGTGCTCCTTAGCCTATATACCGGACTTCGTGTCGGTGAGGTGTGCGGACTGATGTGGAGAGATATCGATTTTGATAAAAGTATTCTTACCGTCAGACGTACGGTACAGCGCATACGAAACGGCACTCACAGTACCTGCCTTATAGCCGATACTCCTAAGAGCCGCACTTCACGGCGATCTATCCCTATACCAAAAATACTTATAAAGCTGCTGCGGGATTCCCGCAGCAATGACGATTATTATATTCTTTCCGGCACTGACCATATTATCGAACCTCGAACGCTACAGCGCCGCTTTAAGTCTATTCTGAAAAAAGTAGATTTACCGTCAGTAGGATACCNNNCCATTGTCTTCGTCATATGTTTGCTACAAACAGTCTACAAGCCGGCTTTGACGTTAAAACGCTTTCAGAGATACTGGGTCACGCCAGCGTTGAAACCACGCTTAACCGCTATGTGCATACTTCTATGGAGCGAAAGATAGCGTGTATGGCGCTGCTTGAAGCGCCTTAATGAAGCATATTCGCCGTCAGAAATCTCGTCAATGATGGTAGAGAGAACGCCTATACTCAGCGAACAAAAGCGCCTGTGACAGTAAGTGCTGAAATTTATGGCAGCCTACAATAAGAATTATACCATTTATGAAGATGAAAGTCACTTGGAAGGAGGCAGCTTATGCTTAAATGCTTGAAGTGTCCGTACAAACTCGGACTTATAAAATGTGTGACCGATCCGTGTCCACAGTGCAAGGCAAGCAAAAGCAAGAAGCATCCATTTCCGGAGGCTGAAATTAAGGAGGATAAAATATGCAAATCAAAAAGGCACTGAATTCATACGTAGATGCAGGATATCCAATAATTTACATCAATTCATTCGAAGAAACTAAGGTGGACAATATAATTTCCTCAGCTATGGGTGGACGTAAGGGTCTTGAATGGAGTGGTTCTCAAGGTTTCTGTGACTTTAAAACAAAACAGAATCTCATTCCAGGCAACGGGCTTGCAGAAACACTCTCTCTTCTTTGTGCTGATAATGAGCTTGAACGGAAGTTTTTTGTAATAAAAGACGCTCATTTATACTTTGATGATCCGAAAGTTATTACCTGCCTTAAATCTATTGCGTTGAAGATTTCTCAGGGACTTGATGCTGTTGTTATTATAGTATCGTCTGTGTTGAAATTCCCGAAAGAGCTTGAAAAATTCATTACAATCCTTGAAATGGATTATCCAACTCAGGACGAAATAAAGGATCAAATCATTACTTTTGCAGATGAACAGGGCGTAACAATAACAGATGAGCTTCTTGAAGATATGTCAATGTACTTTAAGGGACTTACCGAGTTTGAGATAGAAAATCTTCTTGCTGCTGCTCTTGCTGACGATGGTATGTTTACTCGCAGCGACCTAAAGCTTATATTCGACCAAAAGCAGCAGATGATTATGAAATCCGGTATCCTCGAAATGATACCTCTGAAAGAGCGTCCTGAGGATATAGGCGGTCTTGAGAACCTTAAAAGCTGGCTTGAACGTAAATCAAAGGTCTTCAAGTCCATAAATAAAGCGGTGGAATTTGGCGTTAATATGCCGAAAGGTGTGCTTATTGCAGGCGTACCGGGTTGTGGCAAAAGTCTCTGTGCGAAGGTAACGGCTCAGATGTTTGATGTTCCTCTCCTGCGACTTGATATGGGCAAGATAATGGGCAAATACGTTGGTGAATCCGAGGAGAATATGCGTAAGGCTATTGCACTTGCCGAGGCTATATCACCGTGTATTCTATGGATAGACGAGCTTGAAAAAGCTTTCGCAGGCGTAAATGGTACTGGCAACGAAGTAACAGTCCGCCTGTTCGGTACATTCCTGACATGGATGCAGGAAAAGTCCAGCTCCACATTCGTAGTAGCTACAGCCAACGACATCACCAAGCTCCCTCCTGAGCTTATGCGTAAGGGACGTTTCGACGAGATTTTCTATGTCGGACTTCCAAAGCCGGAGGAGCGCCGTAAAATTTTTGAGATACATATTGGCAAGCGTAGGAAACAAGATCTCGCAAATATCGACATCAGCAGTCTCGTTTCACAGACCGAGGGTTACAGCGGTGCTGACGTTGAGGGTGTTGTAATTGATGCTGTTGAGAGCGCCTTCGTTGACGGCAGTGGAGCTCTTACAACCGAGCATCTCAATTCTGCTATCAAGAATACTCACTCGCTGTCAGAGATAATGAAGGAGTCTCTGACAAATCTCTCAAAGGAATATGAAAACAGGCACTTCAAGAGTGCGTCGAGATAAGGAGGGATCATTATGATGGTTCAGACTAATGTAAAAACCAACAAATACTGCGCTTTCTGCAAATACTGGTATGATCCGACCAATCAGCATATACAGCCGGTTTCTCCGGCGCATAATATGTGGAAGTATGAGACTTCTGCGAAATGTATGTGCCTGAAAAAGAATTATCCTATGGGTGCAGGCTTCAACTGCGCCAACTATCAATGCAAAATATAATATAAGGATTCTCCGGCGTAATGCCGGAGCTATAGATGTTTATTTGAACAAGGGGTGTCTGTTATGGCAAAAAAGATAAGATTTCCACTAAAGATGAAGAACGGCGCGGAAGTCCGCACTCTTGATGAATTGAAAGAGAATTTCGATCTTGAATCCGTGCTTGGTTATTTCACGGACGGTAAACTCCAGACTTGGCTCGCAGATCGCTATTATGATGAGAAGGCAGCGTCTGTTTCAGAGCTTTCAACAAATATGTGGGCATGGGAACTCGCCGAAAAGCTTTGCGAGATTTTAGAAGTTGAGTATCAGGAAGAATATAATGATATAAACCTTGAATATATCCAGCGCCGTAATGAAAAGCTGAGAATACTGAGTGCTTTTACAGACGACAAGGAGATTCTTGATAATATTGATATTGTTGCGCTTAGAGACTTCGATCTCATGGATATTCAGCATATGATAGAGAATGGAACTATTGATACTGACAAGATTTACCTTTATGGAGAGGGGTTTGCTATAAGTGCTGATATAAAAAATGTATGCTACATTGGAATAGGATCTGAAAAGCCTGATGTAGAATTAATTACCGTTGATTGTGACATAAAAATTGAGCCTTATAATTCCATAATATGGCTTTCTATATTCAGAGATAAATATAATATTACATTCAAAAATGTTAGATATGATGAACACACACACTATTATGCTGTAAACTTCTATGATGAAGGAGAGTATGACCGTGATTTTGTTTTTGAGGTTCTTTACCAAAGTGCATTAGACGGAGATATGTATGATCAACTTAGAGTTGGTTGGATGTATGAAACAGGTAATGGCATATCACAGGA
>DEBW01000209.1:12199-15788 GCA_002348905.1 Ruminococcus flavefaciens
AAGCTGCTGAACAGGGATATGCACGAGGACAGTGTAATCTTGGTCTATGCTATCGCTATGGAAGAGGAATTGATCAAGATTATACTCAAGCTCTATATTGGTATCATAAGTCTGCTGAACAAAACTACGAACGGGCACAGGCTGAAATTGGAATATTTTACGATTATGGTTATGGTGTTACAAAGGATTACGCAGAAGCAGCCAAGTGGTATCGTAAAGCTGCTGAACAGGGATATGCATTTGCACAGTGTAATCTTGGTTGTATGTATGAGACAGGTAATGGCATATCACAGGACTACGCAGAAGCTGTCAAATGGTATCGTAAAGCTGCTGAGCAGGGAAATGCAAGAGCACAGTATAATCTTGGTGTTATGTATAGAAATGGATGTGGTGTATCGCAGGATGACGCAGAAGCTGTCAAATGGTATCGTAAAGCTGCTGAACAGAGAAATGCAAATGCACAGTGTAATCTTGGTTATATGTATGAAATGGGATATGGAATAGAACAAGATGAAACAAAAGCTGTTGAGTGGTATAGAAAATCAGCAGCTCAAGGCAATGAAACTGCGAAAAATAATCTAAATAATCTGGGGGTATCATTATGATTTATAAATATTATAAAGACACTTCCAATCACGCTATCAATGATTTTAAGAATAATAGGATATGTTTCAAGCATGTTAGTAAATTTAACGATTCATTCGAGTTTGACGCTTTATTTGATGAAAGTATATCGTTAGAACATACTCCTCTTGAATATGATGGAAGGAAAATACTTTCAGCTCAAATTACCGAACAGAAGTTTAGAATACGTGTTTTTTGTGCTTCAATAAATGGTAATAATGAGCATTTATGGAAGAATTATGCAAATGATAGTCGTGGCTTTTGCCTTGGGTATGATGAAAACGAAATAAAATCGCAATCAAACAAGATTATGATGAGGAGAGTTGAATATTCTAATGAAAAACCTCGTTTATCATGTGAAGATATAAAAGGCTCCGTTATTAATCAGATATTTCATAAATCATTAGATTCAGATTGGCCTAAAGAACAAGAGCTTAGAATAGTATTGTTTCTTGATGAAAATGATATGACCATCGAACGGTATAATTTTGAATGTGAATTACAAGATTATTTAACTCCTTCTGATTATATCACTATTCAAACTGAAATATCAATCAATCATAATACGAAAAAGAATAATGAACTTGATATATTTGAAAGAAAAACGGCTCCTTTATATGTCTATCTTCCTATTAAACCTAAGTTGCTAATAATAGGAAAAGACTGCCCTGAAAGCCTAAGAAATGAATTGGAATCTATAGCAAATCAAAAGGGCATTCCAATCAGGAATCAAGGTGATAAAAATGCTTAATACATCAAAACTAACAGACATCCTGCGCGACGCCATATCTGACTATGCATCGTTCGCAGAAGAAAAAACTCCGGCGGAGTGGCTGCAAGGCTACTTAGGCGAGAAGCTACCCGACAAATCAGTTGATACTATACACACGATATCTTCCGAAATACTTGGCACCCTTGACCTTATGGAAGAGAAGAAAGCTGCCATGAACGCAGCACTTGATAGCGGTGTATCTGCTGAGATGTGGCTTTCAAAGGACATTATGAATTCAGCCGGCGGAAACGGCGAAAAGGCTCGAATTGCAGCCGAATTCCTCAACGGTATCACTACGGCAAAGAGTACATACGGCGAGGTTATCGAGGGCGAGATCATCGACATTGACGGTGAAGTCTGGACTGACGACGAGTGGAATGACTACCGCACGAAGGATTCGCTCAAAGAGGTCGCCATTGAAGCTGGCAAGGCAGGCTTGCGAGAGATAGCTTCCGATGTTTTTCTGAAAGCTTCCGAGGAAGGCGTAGAAGCTGTATTCGAGGACAGCGAGTTCGTACAGCAGTCCCTTGAAAAAGGCGCAGTTTCCGGGCTTAAAGTCGCTGTGTCAGCCGGACTTGCCGTGGCAGAAGACGCAGAGATAATACCTCATTCGTCCGTCAAAGTTCTCACTACTATCGCACACAGAACAGTCGATAGCCTTAAAACGTTCTTGGACGTTGCCAAAGGCAGAAAGACTATAACAGAGGCTGTCATTGAAGTGAAAAATACCGCTGTATCGACCTTGAGTGCATTATGGCAGGAGCATAAAAACGACATCAAGACCGGTATCACCAATGCTGTTGGTATGGTCTTCGGTGCGCCCGGAGCAGCTATTGCTGGTGCGGTTATCGGACTTGTTACGCCTGCTAAGGAAGGCTCAAAGATTCTTAACGTGTTAAAGGAAACAGGTCGGGCGGTAAAGAATTTCCTGACTAAAGAGATTCATATTCCTATCCTCAGTAAGCTCAAAAAGAAAATATTCGGCTAATACTCATACAGAATTGAGGTATTGTTATGGCACGAAAAATAAGATTTCCATTAAAAATGAAAAATGGAGCAGAGGTTCGCTCTCTTGATGAATTGAAAGAAAACTTTGACCTTGAATCTGTTCTTGCATACTATGCCAGTGGTCAGTTTATTACTTGGCTTAAGAATTATAATTATGATAATACTACTGCTGAAGCTATCACTAAAGTTGAAGCCCTTGATGGAAATGCCCCAGATATATCAAAACAACTGTGCGAAATATTGGGCATTGAATATGTCAAGAGTGAAAATTTAAAGTTAGATGAAGCTAAAGAAAAACTCGAGCGTGATAATCTTATAAAGCAGTTTCTGACAGAAGAGCAGATGCAATGTCTTGCTACCAATCAGGAAGAATTGAATGAATTGCGTTATAATGGAGCAAGGACAATTTATCTTGCTTTTGGGGAATTTGAATTACTTCAACCAAGGGTCGGGGATCCTGGTTGGCAATTTAATCCGGAATATGTTTTACTTAAAGAAACCAATCCTCAAATTATTAATATTAAAGGAAATCTGTATTGGATAATGAAATATGCTGAACAGGGTATTCCTGTAGCTCAAGCAGCCGCGCCATATGAAATAAATAAAGATGCTTTTGAAAAAATATTTGATATAGATTCTCCCAATGATAATGATTTAAAACGAGCTCTTGACATAATAAAATGGTTTGAAGATGAATCTAGTAAAGGAATCCAAGAAGCATTTTACAGGTTGGATCAAATGTATAATGATTTACATTTAAACTTAGGAACCGTAAAGACTTTGCCTACAAAAAATGCTATTTTATCAGAGATAAATAAAATGGCAATTAATTGGCTAAAAAAGAAAACTGAAAATGGAGACCTGAATTCTCAGTATTGCCTTGCTGAAATGTATTATTTAGAATACGAAAATACCGAATCTCAAAAATACTATGCTCAAGCAAAGGAATTGTTAAAAGATGCGGCTGAAAAGGGCGAGGTTAATGCTCAAAAACGACTTAATTTGTTATCATTATTTGATATATTATGAGCTTTATTTCTTTTATGGACGAGATATCATTGTCATTACCAAACAAGCATTGAAAACGATAAATCATTTCCGCAAGGGACGTGCCGACTTATCACAGCTTCAAACCGCATTCAAAGTTCTTGCAGGTGCTGGTATTCTATATAAGAATCCAGATAC
>DEBW01000209.1:15832-16654 GCA_002348905.1 Ruminococcus flavefaciens
GGTTACGATAACAGGTGTAAGGATTATTATTGGTTGAATAACGATCATCTCGAAAATATCGACGGCGACTGCCGTGAAATTGAAAAGATTGAGCGATATCAGATCATTTCATACGGAAATACCTATGTAAAGGTAAAACCAAGCGAATGCGATAATATCGACTTCAAAGGACTATAAGAACAAGCCCGCTCCCATTCATCTGAGAGTGGGCGTTTTCTTGCCCTTAGCGCGACAGCTTGTCGAGTTACGTTAACTATCGAGGCGGTCATTTTTATGCAATCGGCAGCTCACACACAACATCAAATATTTACCATATCGCCTCTGAATCATCAAAAAAGCAACTTCCACCAAATATTGTTAAATTCAATATGAAAATAAGGCGGTTACGGATTTTGAGCAACGCTTGAAGCATGAAGTATTAAAAATAGGTAGTTTTTGATACTATGCTACTATTGCTCTTTCAAAAATCCGTAATCGATATGGGCGTTGATTGAATATCACCCTCGACTGGAAGTTTACAGCAATTGCTTGAAAATATAGGATAATAATCATTATATTACTATTTAAACTGAGAAGAGATATTTGTAATCTGTATATATTTTCACAATCAGTTGGCCGCAACAGTGGCTGCCCTCATGATAATTTAACTCTCAGCAGATATAACTACCACATCAAGCTTGGCAGGCAACAGTAAAAAAAGCACCGCCAGTAGGCGGTACCGATATTTCAAAATCCAACAATGTCGTTTATTGAAAAGAGTGCGGCTTTACCGAAGATAATGACCTTATCATCAACGCATTCACAGTACAGGATACCGGTACG
>DEBW01000209.1:16699-18732 GCA_002348905.1 Ruminococcus flavefaciens
GGAGCGATCATGCAGTGTGTTGAACCAGTCACAGGATCCTCATTCATACCGTATCTTGGAGCAAATACCCGTGAAACGCAGTCGTAGTCTTGACCTTTAGCAGTAATAGCAATACACGCACCGTCCAGTTTTGAGATAAGCTCCATATCCGGTTGTAAGTCCAGAACTTCATCTTCATCACGCAGAACAAACAGTATATCCCTGTCTTTGTATGCTGCAAGAGGAATAGTTCCAAGAGCTTCGATTATTGTATCCTTTATCTCAATATGTTCCAGCTTATACGCAGGGAACTCAATATTTATCAGTTCTCCGGTTTTGTGAACAGTAAACTCACCGATCTGACCGAAGAGATTGAGAGTATCAGCATCCTGAGCGTAGTAATTGAAGAGTACGAATGCAGTTGCCAGAGTAGCATGACCGCAGAAATCGATCTCCTTCTTGGGAGTAAACCAGCGTATATGATAACGGTGGTTCTCTTTGACAACAAACGCAGTTTCAGACAGGTTATTTTCTGCAGCGATATTCTGCATGATATCTTCACTTGGAAACGAATCCAGAACACATACAGCAGCCGGATTTCCCGAAAATATTTTATCCGTGAAAGCGTCTACGATAAATTGTTTCATTCGCTCCTCCATTCACGTAAGCTTCATTTGGTTAATTATACGTTAGTTGATTACCAGTATAATATCATATCGAAGCTGAAGTGTCAAGAGAATGTATCAAGATTTTATTATTACATAGTTAGAGAACAGCCACCCGGCACAAAGGCCGGGAAGATATATTATCTTGTAAGCTGTTCTTGATTCGAAGTTAGTTGGGGCAATATTCGGTTTACGCAGCGTTAAGTTCAACCTTCAGTGTTTTTGTGCGGATAGAAGATTCTGGTGAAATCTTTATTTTCCTCAGCATTGTTTTCTCTGTCCATAGCAGGTTCTTGAGGTTTATTTTTTTTCTCAATCACGAGTTCAACCGGCTTCTGTATGATATCTGCCATTCTCTGAGCCATAGCGTAGTTGAGTTTGTTAGTGGGATGAAGCATCTTTCCAGTTTCGAGGTTTGTTGTACCCACAAAACCGTGTCCATGATACTCGGACTTTTCTCTGTGCTTTTTGTGATTTCCTATCAGAATCGGATGTTCTTCTTTGAGCGGGTCCAGAACCTGATCGATTATCTCCATTGACGTTTCAGCATCAGGCGCGGTCTCTTTCAGGAAAGACATCATGAATTGAATAAACTGATTCTTACCGTCATTTCCGTAATATTCAGCCACAGAATCAAACTGCATCTTTGCTGTTGCCGGATCATAACAATCCACGCCGTATCCTTTCAGTCCAACGCAGGTTTCGTTTGATGGATACTTCGTTGCGTTCGTAGAATACTCATCTCCGCCATCAGCGTGAGTTATCACTTTGAGGATGTCATAATTCTTGTCCATAATTTCTTTTCCTCCTCCTGAGCTTTTTTGATCGATTCTTCGCTTCCGGTTCTTACGCCTTCCCAGCATAAGTTTATGATCGTTTGTGTCTTAGCCAGAAACAACGGATAGTTCGTATCATCGTTTCTGCCCTTTAATCTGCGATTAGCTTCCTTCGAGAATGTAGTTTTCTTCTCCTGAGCCACTCTCTCGATATCATCGATCGTATCATTCGGGATTCTTAGTGTCTTTGCACTTGTACCAGTTTTCATAAGTTATAACCTCCATGTAATAAAATTTCAGAATGATGACTCATGCTCGTATGTTCCGGACCATACTAATCAACCCACTCAACAGGATATTCACACTCTCAATCTTACTCTTCTCATGAATCTGTCTGTATGTTTGATCTATATACGCACGTATGTACGTATGCGTATGCGTGTGTATATTATATAATATATTTAATATATAATATACTAGATAATACTAGAATATCTAGAATATAATATTTACAGGTATAAAAGCACGTTTGTCATACATTCTTACTATATAGTGCAAATCTGTTAACAAAAAATATCCTCCCGAATAATCGAGAGGATATTAGCATATTCAG
>DEBW01000126.1 GCA_002348905.1 Ruminococcus flavefaciens
ACTGGACTTTTTCGACAATCTGAGCGGTGCTAATTAAAGCACCGCCCTTTGTTGTACAAGTTTATATTTCAGATATTATTTTTTAGAATTTATTTCTGCACCGCCCCATTCAACAACTAAAAATCCTTTTCTCTCAAAGGTCTCAAGCTGCTGAGGTTCGATATCAACAGCATCATCAAGCGGAACATATGCCATGAATATGCGGCATTCGCTGTCAGGTGACGGTGTAATGTTAAGTTTTGCGGAGTTCGTATAGGCATCGCCCTGGAACGAAATTAAATTATACGCATTATGCTCCATAAGCGGCAGCCAGTAAACAATGAAATCATTCATTTCTTCCTCGGTCAGTCCCATGTATGTGAGTTTTTCTTTGAGAAAACTCTCAGTATCGCTGCCAGCTATACAGAATCCCGTCGAAAAATCAAACTTTGTACGGCAGTTAACAGCATCCCAGAAAAGGTATTTATGATGTGAACCGTCTGCCTTGTTCAGAAGTGTTCCGTCCGGATAAGCAACTACATCCCAGCCGTTGTTATACTTCGGATAAGTCGTGTTGAGGTCAGCTTCTGTCAGTTCAAGTTCAACGTGTACATCAGTTTCCTGTTCAGGATACAGATATATGACAGGCTTTTTAGCCGCAGCTTCAAAAACGATCGTACTTGTTGTATTGTCGTCCTTTACTGAGTTTATCCAGCCATACTGTCCGTCGTATTCAGTAAACAGCCATGTGTCATTACCTTTTTTAGTTCCCAGTTCTATAAGTCTGATATCAGCAGGGATAGAAGCAACTGCCTCGTAACTTTCGTCAGGTCCAAGATAAAGTTTCAGACCGTCCTCCAGTACACGGAACATAATGCCATATTCAAAACGTTCATCCGGCTCTACATAGTTTTTTTGGAGCAGTTTCTGTTTCATCAGGCAGAAATCGAACATATCAAGTACTAGGTATTATGAAATTCAAGTGCAGAGTCAAAATCAGACGGTATCCAATCCGGAAGTTTTGAAACAGCGCCCTTTCCTTCTGCAAATACAATTTCAGGAACAGCTAAAACAGGCTTGCTTAACGAAAACGGTGCTATCATGGTCATAGCTGCGACAATAGCAGCAGTAAATCTTGCGGGTTTCATACATTTCACCTACCATTCTCCATATCAGCAGCATATTGCTGCTGATATTCACATTATAACATGGAATATCCGCAAATTCAAGTGACGAATACCAATGTAAACGTTATTCTGCTAAAAATCATTAAAACTTCTACACATCAAAAACAAATAAGCTATCCATTACAACATATTTCACATATAAAAATACAGTTTGAGGGAATTTATTAAATTTATCATACAATAATCGACCGAGAATCAATTTTTTCAATGCTCTTTATTAATAAAGATTAACAGTAAAATCAAAAGTAACTTCACATTAATAGAAAAAAGCAGCCGAAATAATACGACTGCTTTTTTGGGGGAATGTTATTCTAACTATATTCTTACTTTCTGACTATCGTTAAGCTTTTTTGAAGATGATACAACCACCTTAGTTTTTGAGTCAAGTCCAAGATCTGCAAGTCCCAGATAATTATCGTTCCTGTCTTCTACTCGAACCTGAACCTTGCGGACAGAATGTTCTTTTCCGAGAAATCCTTCGCTTTCCTCAACTATATACATATAGCCGTTTGTATCATTCATCATTGTTACAGCTGACAACGGTACTGTTTCGCATACAGTTTCTGAAAGAACAGATGTTGAAAGTCTGCCTATTTCACCTATACTCAATTCAGTATCTTCAAGCGGTACTTCAACACTGTAACCTTCTTCACCGTCATTCTTTACCAGTTGTTTTACAATGCAGTTTTCTACTTTCTTTTTGCCGTTCTTGAAACTCAGAGAAACAATATCACCTGCTGACACATATTTTGTGTCAGTCTCAGTTATGCCAGCCCTAAAGATAAAACCTTCCGAAATATCTGCAATAGTCATAGAAGCTGTTTCCGATGTTACATCTCCGACTTTCAAGGAAATATCAGATACAACTCCGGATACCTGACTTTTTATGCAGCCTTCATTTTCTGAAAGTGCCCTGAGTTTTTCAAGGCGCTGTTTTTTTCTACAACCGAATAACTTAGCTGTGTATCATCACTGACAAGTGCAACAGCAGAATCATCTGTCACAGCTCCTGATTCAATAATATCTGTAACTATTCCTGATGAACGGCTGCAAATGAGCCCGCCTGATGCCATTATATTATAATAGCGTTCATATTTTCGCTGCTGCTCATCTATAGTATTGTTCATCGCCTGTACATTATGTTTATCCTCAGTTTCTACATAACTGTCACGCTGACATATATTATTATTTATCTGATTCTGAAGATCCATGAGATAATTTTCAAGATGCCATGTATCAAGGCATATCAATACTTGACCGCTTTCAACTGGATCGCCTACTTTTACACGCACCTCTGATACACGCAATCCTGCTTCTGTAAAGACAGGAACACTTTTACTATTATTATAGGTATCTCCTGCACTTCTGAGGTCATATGATATCTCGGTATCAAGATCTGCTATTTTTTCGTTTATAAATCCGGTATCAAGTCTGAGTACAGTATCTCCCTCAGCAATAGTGTCACCTGTATTGACACATACTTCTGCTACTCTCAAACCGTCAGGCGCAAATATTGCTGTCTTTTTTACAGGTTCAAGAACACCGCTGGCATTCACTGTATGCATAAGCGCCTGTGTTTTTATAGATGCTACTGAAACCCTTGCCATTCTGCCCGCATACATCATTCTTGAAACAAATGTAAGAACAAGCATTACAGCAAGAAACATAATAAAATATTTTGCCGTTCTTGCTTTAGATATTTCTTTCATTTCATTACTCCTTTAATGCAGATGCTATAATTCCCTGTTCAAGATAATCCTGTCCCATAATAAAAACGAATGCCGCAGGTATCAGAACTATCACAGCCGCAGCAAGCATTATCTGAATATTGTCTGTGTCTATCATAGGAAGATAAAGCGAAAGAGGAAACAAACTCTTATCTTTTAAGAATGCAAGCGGCTGTTCGACCATATTCCAAAGGTCAAGAAAACTCAGCACTACACATGAAAGTATACCTGTTTTTCCAAGGGGAAGCCCTATGTACCACAAGACCTGAAATTCATTCGCTCCGTCAATTCTTGCTGAATTCGGAACATCTTCAGGGATATCCGAAAAGCCACGATATATCAAAAATACGGAAAAAGTTGAGAATATCGCCGGAATTATAATTGCAAGGCGTGTATTCATAAGCTGCATTTTATTAAGTACAAGATACTGCGAAAGCATTGTTACTTGAAATGGTATAAGCATAAATATAACATACAGGTCAAATATCAGCTTCCTGCCCTTGAATTTAAATCTTGAAAACGCCCATGCTGCCGGAACTGAAACAATTACCTGAAATAAAAGAATTGTTCCGGTTATCATTATGGAATTCCAGAAAACTTTATAAAATTCAGGGGTAAAAAGCAGAAGTTCCTTGAAAGTGTTAAGTGTCGGATACTGCGGTATATAGTCAACATTAACATAATCGCCCTTGAAATCCGATATGGGAGAAAATGTCCTGCTAAGTTCATCAATATCCTGAAGCGGCAGTATAACTGCTGTGAATACGGGATAAATTATTATCAGGCATATAACTGCAAGTACAAGATACAAAAAAGATTGCTGACTTTTTTCAATATTACATCTCCTTGTCCCATACTCTCCTCAGGAGAACTATAGCTGCAAATATAAAAGTAAATATCGTAACAGCGGCTGCTGCCATTTTATCAAGATCCATATTGACAAACCAGTTATTGAACAGATGCTGCATAAGATACATACTCTCATGCGGATATGCACCCGCTACAAGATAAGCCTCACGAAATACTTTGAATGAATTAAGAAACGATATTATAGTTATCGTATAAAACGTAGGTTTCAGATTTGGTATTATTATTCTGGTGAGTATCTTCCATTCACCTGCTCCGTCTACCTTTGCGGCTTCTATAACAGAATCAGAAACACTCATCATGCCCGTTATCCACAGCAGAACTGTATACCCTAAATTTTTCCATATGTAACTTCCGACAAGCACCCAGAAGGCCGCTGAGGAATGAAGAAAACTTACCTCACCTATCCCATGCTGAGCAAGAATATTATTTATATATCCACCGTCGCTGAATAGTATCTGCCATATGAGCAGCAACGCTGCTGTAGGTACAGCCAGCGGAAAAAGAAGGATAGATTTTATAAGGCGGATGTATTTCAGCTTGGTTATAAAGTAAGATACAAAAAATGAAGTTACCATAAGCAATGGTATACACGCTAAAATAAATCTGCCTGTATTCTTTAATGCAAGAATGAACGCTTCGTTTGCGAATATGACCTTATAATTCTGTAGTCCCACTATTTTTCCGGAACCCGATGCGCAGAATGATCTGCGCACCGAATCAAGGAAAGGGAGAAAAATAAATATTGAAACTCCAAGAAAACTTGGAAGGAGGAAAACGATATACTGAAATTTCTGATAACATATCTTTCCCGTTGACATTAACCGCTCACTCCTTCATTTTTATGTCAAGCTGTCTGATAGCCTGTTCAGCAGCTTCTGATGCACTTGATTTTCCTTCAAGGCACTTTTTTCCTGCTTCAAGAATGATCTCCTTTACAGAATCGTCTATTACAAGCGGTTCAGAAAGAGTATTGATATAATTATCAAATGTCTTTGCCTCATCTTTGTCTATCCACTCTACATTGATAACACCTGAAATATTTCCGTCACTGCTTACAACGCCAAGGCTTGTATCATTGCCGCCCTCAGCATTTTTATTGTAAAAGTAATCAAGAGCATCCTTATTTACCGGAAAACCGTCAGTATTATCAATTTTCTGCTGAGCTGTACTAAGAGCTGTCTGAATGAATTTTATAGCATCATCCTTATTTTTTCCGCTCTCTACAACACCAAGATTACAGGTTGGAATAAATGTTTTGCTGTTTTCTGTCAGACCGTAACGCACTTCAACATTGGTCGTCTTATCATAATTTTCTGTAGATGTCGCAAGATTAAGGTCGCAGTCAAAAGTGTTAAGTGTACCGACTGCCATTGCAGATGAATCAATAACAGCATTTGTAAGCTTTGAAGCAAAGTTATACTCATCTGCAAGTCCGTCAGAACCAAAGCTTGTTGACACGCCAACACATTCAACATGGTCGTTCGTATATAACTTAGCACAGTCCTCGTACATTTTTTCAAGCTTTTCCTTATCAATACCGCTGCCTGACAAAACTTCGCTGCCGGTATAAATAAGTGCATTATTTATTGCAGATTCAGGCGAATTCATGCACAATACAGTAAGGATATCCTTATTATCGTTTCTCACCTTTTCAACCTGAGCAGCAATGTCAGAATAGCTTTTAATATTACCGATAACACTTTTATCAGCAGCAATTGCAGGTACACGGAATTTGCAGGCAACACTGTATATCTTGCTGCCGTTTGTATCCCACTTTGCTATATTATCCAAAATATCCTTGTCAGGATTCCAGATATCTTCAGAAGCAGAAAGATCCATAAGCATATTCTTATCAATAAAATTATTGATATCTATGCCGTCAACAAGTATTACATCAGGTGCTTCACCGGAAAGTATCTGAGTTGTAAGATTTTTCATTGCATCTTCATATGTAGTACCATTTTTCATACCGATCTGCTGATCTATCTTTACATCCTTATTTGCCGAAGCAAACGCATTTATAGCACTTGCAAGAGTATCATTGGATTCAAGGCTGTATACTTTCAGAGTTCTTGAAGCTTTCTCTTTAAATTCACTGTCAAAAGTATATCTTGTCATCATTCCTTCCATAAATCCGACATAGATACTTCCGTCCTCACCAATTACTATGCTGTTCGGATGATATGAAGGATCACCTATGCTGCTTGATGTACCGTTAATTATCTGCTCGATCTGATTTCCGTTCATGACATAGCGGAATACACCGTCTTTTGCAACAATGTACATAGAATCATTTTCGCCGCTGCAAATGTCAAATTCAACATCTCCGCTATACTCGCTGCTTTTTCTGTCACCAAAAAATTTTGTAAGTACCTCAGGAGTACTTTCTTCCTTGTTTTCCTTGTAATTATATATATGTGTACCTTCATCATCTATGCTGATTATGCGGTCGCCAATGATATCAAATCCTACAGACTCTACTCCGGTAGTTAATAATTCTTTTGTAGAATACGAACTTGTATTTATCTCACATATACATCCAAGTGCCGAAGCAAATAATCTTCCGTCCTCCGAAAACTCTGCATTGACAAGCATCTGGTCTGACTTTACCGGATGTATCTCGCCGCTTTTATCTACAAATTTATAAGCGTATCCGCCTGAATTAAGGTCAAAATAGGTAACGAAGCATTCTCCGGCAGGTGATGTGCAAATTCCTATTATGTCCTCTATTGTGCTTACGGCATCTGAAACTGCATCATTAACTTCTGCAAAGCCATTTTCATCATTTGACATTGAATATTTTTTAAATGTTGAAAGGTCATAAAAACTGAATCCGCTTTCATTTTTTACAATTTCAGACATTAATCCTACACTTGCATCCATTTCTATCTTTTCTTCCTGATAACCGCCTTTGACATCAGCCTGATTCTTTGAAGCACTTGCGGAATTTCCGCAACCTGCCATAACTGCTGCTAAGGACAATGCTAAAAAAGCTGCTGTGGTTTTTCTGTAGTTCTTCATTATGTATCCTCCATTATCAGAATAATTTTTCATAGCCTGTTCAGCTTTACGTGAACAGACTTATTCGATTGATCTTTTAAATACCCTATGCATAAATAATAACATACATTTATCTAAATAACCTCTAAAACTTTCTCTAATTATTATCTAATTTTATTTTTCCCCTTTTATTTTTTTAATAGATGTGCTATAATACTTAATGGCTAATGAAAGGAGTGTACTATGCGCATACTTATTATTGAAGATGAAGTTGAACAATGTCAGCTTCTGCAATTTCGTTTGAAAAAAGAAGGCTTTTCCTCTGATATCTGCTATGACGGTGACGAAGCCGGTTATTATCTGAGTCAGAATGCATACGACCTTGTACTTCTCGACCGTATGCTTCCTAATAAGGACGGTATACAGATACTAAACGAAATGCGAAAAAAAGGAAACGGAACTCCAGTTATAATGATAACTGCTCTCGGAGAACTTGACGACCGTGTTTCAGTACTTGACAGCGGCGCTGATGATTATATTGTCAAGCCATATGAATTCAAGGAACTTATGGCAAGGATAAGATGTATTCTAAGACGGCCTTCCTCTATCGAAAATATAAATGTCGTCACTTGCAGCGATATCACATATAACAATGATGTAAAAATTCTCAATGGTCCAAAAAACAGCTGTACACTATCAAACAAAGAAGGCGACCTTCTCGATCTTTTTCTTCACAATCCTGATCAGACGATACCTCGTCAGAATATCCTTACGAGAATCTGGGGCGCTGATTACGAGATAGAAGACGGTAATCTCGATAACTACATCTATTTTGTAAGAAGAAGGCTTAACAATGTCGGAAGCAGTCTTGCAATAAAAACCATACGCGGCATCGGATATCGTCTTATCACTGAGGAGCAGTCATGTTCCGCAAAGTAAATATACGTCTTACCCTGCTGTTTACTGCCATCTGCACTGTAATATTACTGATAATGTCCTTCTGCTATGTGCTGATAAACTATAAAAGCATATATGACAATTCCTTCATACGTTTCAATAACGATGTCAATTCCTTTTGCAATGATTTTTCCGGAATGAATATCATAAACTACGATTCTCTGCTTGAGATACAAAAAAACTATAACTATGATTTCTATTTCTATGACAACGGTAAGCCTCTTAGATTCACTGAGGAAACCAAATCAGCAGAAGACAAAAAAATGATTGATGCTGTAAGAAATTATTATTCCGATGAACTGAACAAACTCAGTTTTTCAGGAATTTCACAGTATAAAACATCAATATATAAAAACGGGAAGCATAAACTTTTTACAGGCATCATAAGTATATGCGGCGAAAACGGAACTACTGAAATATATGTTATCAACGACATGATGAACGAAAAACTGCAAATGCAGGAACTTATATTAAAATTCAGCATTATCATAGTGATGACAATTATAATTCTGTTTGTTTTTTCATATTTCTTTACCGGAAAACTGCTTAGTCCTATACGCAAAAACAATGAACAGCAAACTTTATTCATCGCCGCCGCATCTCATGAAATAAGAAACCCTGTAAACACAATAATATCTGCACTCGATGCAATGGAAAATGCTGATGACGACCAGAAAAATCATTTTGTAGGCATTGCAAAAAAAGAAGGCAAACGCCTTATTTTTCTTACAGAAGACCTTCTCACCCTCGCCAAATTCGACAGCAAAAACTTTCCGATAGTTTCAAAGCCTACTGAACTGGATACCCTGCTGCTTGACTGCTATGAAGCTTTTATTGCTCCGGCTCAGGAGAAAAAAATACGGCTTTATATAAAACTGCCTGACGAAAGTGTTGAACCAGTCAATGTCGATCCGGACAGGATAAAACAGGTCATAACGATAATTCTCAGCAATGCCGTAAGCTATACTCCCGATGCCGGATTAATCGAAATTGACTATTCTGCACATCCTAACAAGCACACAATTACAATATCCGATAATGGCTCAGGTATTTCCGATGAGGACAAACAGCATATCTTTGAGCGCTTCTACAGATCAGACCGTTCACGGGAAAGCCGTTCACATTTTGGTCTTGGTCTCGCAATTGCAAAAGAAATAATCACACTTCATAACGGAACGATACAAGTTAAAGACAATACTTACGGCGGTGCATCATTCGTCATTGATATCCCAGCCAAATAAAAAATACCGGAAACGCTCTGTACAGAGAAATGTTTCCGGTATTTTTATTGCAGTCCGAGCCGATAGGACTACATTTTATATTACAATCTTACGACTAATATGTCTCGATTCATAATCACTTCTTGTAAGTGATCTTTGAACCAGCCTTACCACCAAGAACAGAACCTGTTGCTGATGCCTTTGCTGGGTTGCATCTACAGATGCATCCGCATCTGCAAGTCTTATATGCCTCAACTGTGTTGCTGTTAGCAGTATTTACCTTATTAAGCTTTCTCATTATCTTTTCGCCTCCTGCACAATAAAATCAAAAATTGTTATGATTACTTCTTGTAAGTGATCTTTGAACCAGCCTTGCCGCCAAGAACAGAACCTGTTGCTGATGCCTTTGCTGGGTTGCATCTACAGATGCATCCGCATCTGCAAGTCTTGTATGCCTCAACTGTATTGCTGTTAACTGTGTTAACCTTGTTAAGCTTTCTCATTGTATTTTTACTCCCTTCAAATATTTTTCTCTTAAAAGAGAATATGTCATTTTATAAAAACTCTGTCGGCTCTTCAGAGATGACAGCATATCAATTGCTGTAAGCCTTTGGCTTTCAGGTCAATGCTCCTTTATATACAGCGATGCTCTTTGCTATATTGTTAAGCGTATAGAAATCCTCACTGTCAAAAATCTCAGGAGCAAATGTAATATCAAATTCTTTTTCAAGTATAACTATAAGATAGACAAGTGCTCGTGCAGACATACCTATTTTTGTACTGAAAACAGGCGTATCATATATTTCCTTATTGCTTGAATCTATATCAATATCGAATCTTTCTCTTAGTATACCAAATAACCTGTTGAAAATTTCTTCCATTTTTATTCTCCGTAATTCATACAACAACTCTTGTGTCACCTGTTAATTTATCTATTATCATATTGAAAACAAAATCTATATTTTCGTCTGAACTAAGGTCAATTACCGGTGTTGAAGATTTGTTTTTCAGCTTTTCCAAAGCATTTACTGTTCTTTCCTTGTAAACAGTATGACTCATTGCTTTTCCTTTTTCATTTGATTCAGATACATCAATATACATATCTGACATATGGTAAACATCAGGAAAAATACCATATCTGTATTTGCACATTTTGGAAGTCTCATCGTAAAATTCAATGTCATCCTCTCCGAAAAAGCTGCATAATACCATGAAATCTGCAACAAATGACTGGAATGCTATAAAAGGAGTTATTCCAAATCCGTTTGTATATTTTTCAGTAAGAGGCTGAAGTGAACCCGGAACACCAACTATAACAATGTCAGGTTCTGAATCAGATATTATCTGATTCAGGTATCTGTTCATAATAACAGGCTTTATGCGCTCTGAAACATCAGATGCAAAAACTTCATCAGGATAGTTGAAACATCCGAAAATATCAGAATATCCACGCGAACCTATAACAGCCGTCTTGTATCCTTCATTCATAAATTTCCGCTTCAGTGACAGCAGAACATCAAATTTTCCTGTATTCTCCCATGCACCGGCAACAGCAACGACCGGAACATCAGGTACAACTATTTCCTGTTCGCTTGTTACAAAATCAATACCTGCGGAAATATCACGCCTGTCCGAAAAAGCACATCTGCACTTTTCGCATTTATCTTTGATTTTCTGTTTGTTATTTTCTGTGAATTTTCCGTAATAGATGACTTCATCCACCTCAGGTACAAATTCAATTATCTTTGAAACTATCCCGCGTTCAGCGCTTTTAGCTATCTCAAATTCCGGTACAAGCAGAATATCGACCTTACTCTCAAATTCGGAAGGTGAAGTTTTTATAACATACTCTCCCTCAGAAGTTTTGATACTTCTGCCTGATTCTTCCCATATCTCAGGTGATGCTGCCTCGGCAAAAATATATTCATCACTTATAAGGTCATTATGTTCTGAAAACACCATACATTCTTCACTGAACGGATAAACAGCTATCCTTTTTTTAGACATTATACTCTCTCCCATTCACCGATTGAAAACTCTCTTGTAAACAAGTAGTCTCTGAATTTTTCCATTACTTCATTATGAACGCTCTGACAGTTTGATGCCTTTAGTTCGGGTGATAATTCGCCATTATTATCGCAGTTTTTCGCACATAACGTACAATACCTCACAGCATAGCAGTGCTTGCATTTTTCTTCTGTCAGCTGACCTATATTCAAAAGTGCATCAACTTTGGCATGATCTATACCATTGTATATATCACCTATCCTCATGATATCAGAGGTTTCGCTGATACGCTCACATGGATACAGAGCACCGTCAACATTTACAAAAAGTCTGCGCTGACCTGGCACACACGGACCGCCCGGTGCCATTACAGGTGCAAGTCCTGTTGAAGGCTTCATTTTCTTTTTGATATCGTCAAAAAATCCCATGCAACTATTATATGCAAGTTTAATTCAAAATGTTCAGCCTGCGAGAATTATTGAAGACAATCAGGCTTTACAAGAAACAGTTCCACAAATAACTTCATCTTCTATAAATACCTCCCCTAACGCTCCATTTTACAATATGTGTCCACCGATTGATATTAATTATCTCATAAACGTAAACAATTATTTAAACATTGAGCTTAATAAAGCGATTGCTATGAATAATAAATTACTAATCGAAAAAAATAACAAAGCAAAAAGTTTTTTCAGAGATATAAATCTTAACGGATGGATGTGTGAAGAACGAAACGGGCGTTTAGTTTTTATCGGGTAAATAGAATTTGAAAAAGTTGTTTGGATTTTTGGCGATGATCATAAAAAGCCCAACGCTGTTAGTGTACACTATATCACTGATGGAAAAAAATACAGCACCACTATTCCATATGATGAATTAGGTAAGCGAAAAATTCTTAAATATTTTATTCATTTTTCTAAAAATCCTGATTGTCCAGAAAAATACATGAACGAACTCCTATATAAACTTTTATTCAGTTTTAATAATAGCAAAGTTTTGTGTATCCCTTCTCAAGGCGGTTGGCAAACTTCAGATGATAGTAAGACATTATACTATAAAGGAACAAGCTTTGATAATTCTGATTATTCCATCTTTATTTCACCTGCTCTCCGAAAAACAAGAATTAAAGACACTTCAAGAACATCTGATACAGTCGTTGAAGATTATATTAAAATAATGAATCGTTCAGGTTCTGGTATTATCTTAATAATGCTAAGAATTTTAAGCTATTTTCTTGAGATATTTGAATCATTTTGGGTCAGCTGCAACCAAGCTGCAATTATCGAAGCACATTCAGACGAAGAAGCAGCATATGCGATATCCCTTTTAAAAACTTTCGATCGACCTTCTGTTAATTCCATTTCTCTATCGGATTCCAAGAGTGTAAGGGAAGCTTTAGAAGATACAAATGATGGAGTTGTAGTGATCCGTGATGCTTCATATGTTGATAATGCCAATAAAAACAAACCTGCTATCGCAGTCATACAAGATGATCTTAGCAACGCAACCGGAAATAACAAGAGAAAGCGACATGTAATTACGATCATATCGCAGTATGCCGGTGATAACATTAATTCCGAGTATTCGTTCAAGATCAGCATGAATAATGTATATTCTGATATTAGCTATCAGGCACTTCAGGAATTATCAGAAGAATTTGATTCCCTGCTTATTCGATACATGAGTGAAAATTATGGTTGCGTAAAAGAGCAGGTTAAGTCATATTTGGAAGAAATTGGAGGAAAAGATGAATTCGTATCTCTAAATTCTTTCAATATGTACAGAATGCTTGCTATATCTATTTTTATAACATTAACTTTTTTCAAGATTGAATATAATAAAGAGGAGTTTCTATCCTTCGTAAAAAACTATATCTTATCAAGCAGCAAATTAAACTTTGATTATTCACAAAATATTGTCGATGAGTTTGCTGACGTGCTTAATAGTAAAATCGAAGATGGCACGCTGCAAGTAATCAGTTATGCTTCAAATATTGAGTTTGAAACGAACTCAAATCTCATTCTGTATAAGTCAGGGATACTCAGTTTTGAGCCTGAAACCATTGAAAACTGCATACTCCCCTATATGGGTAAAGTTAAAAAGATAAATATTCTCATAGATCTTATTAAGAACTGTGGTTACTTATATGCAACAAACAAGAACCGTCATCCCATTGATCTGTACGATACTGAGGGCAAGCCTCTTAGAATAAAAGCATATAGCTTCCATGATACTCTTCTTAATAAAGCTAATCGTATGAGACTGACTAATATAGATGTGGTAGATTTTCTTATTGATTCCAATGAAAAACCGGATGATTTTCTTCCGCTTGCGCATACCTATAACAACGAAAGTATTGGTAAAACCGTGCATATGGATGATGAAGAGAATAACCACATCTATGTGACAGGGCAATCCGGATACGGAAAAACTTATTGTCTGTCTCAATTAGCCTTAATGTATACTATATTAGGACATAGGCTGGTCATCTTTGATTCAAGTAATTCTTTTACAAAGAAAACATTGTGCAAAAATCTTGGTTCAATGATCGTAGATGAATACTTTTCATTTATCGATCTTGATACAGATGGCGTACCTGTCGATTTGTTCAACATTTCCGAATATGATACACTACCAAGACGAAAAAATGCACTTTTTGGAATACTTGCTGCTTCAACTGCAAAACTTCACACACAGCAAGTAAGCACACTAAAATCTGTCATTTCAAACGTTTTAAAAAGCAGCAATGCAGATATAATTTCTCCTGATGACATACAACTCGAATTGGAAATCCTGGTTGAGGAAAAGAATAAATATGCTCCCGCTATTCTAAGCCGATTTGAGTCGATTATTGAGGATATCAATTCTATAGGTATGTCAGATAAAACATGGGATTATCTGTTTGAAAAAAATAAACCGGCAATCGTAATAACTATGAGTTCCGGATGCTGCGATAATCAGTATCAGTTAATAGATATGCTGCTTGCTTCTTTATATAATTATCAGTGTCTTCATCCCGACTGCCAACTTGATATCATAATTGACGAGCTGCAAAACCAGAATCTTAGTGAAAACGACCCCATTCTAAAGATCATGAAGGAAGGCCGTAAAAATCACATTGCCTTTACAGGTGCTACACAAAGCTTTCACGTTAAAGGTGATAAGGTTGGCGATGTAATGACATACGCTGCTACTCAGATTTTTCTTAAACCAACTGACGAATCCGAAGACAATGTTGCAAAAGTTCTCAATTATGACAAGAAAAAGAGAAAATTCTTCTCACAAATGGAACGAGGTGACTGCATAATCAGAGGAAACTGCTATAATAAGGCTAAAGATATGAACTTTCCTGTAGTAATCAAAGGCAGAATCTAAATCTGTATACTCAAAAGCTGCTGTCCATAGGAACAGCAGCTTTTTCATTTATTTGAAACTATTAACCAGTTCTTTCCTCATAAGGCACAGATCAAACACATCAAGCCTGTCATCCTTGCACAGATCAGCTGCTTTCCAGTCAGCAAGCTTTGTATCCGGCACAGCAAGCAGCCACTTTTGCAGCAGAACAAGGTCTGAAACATTTAACTCACCGTCAGCATTCACATCTCCCCGGACGCTCTCTTTATTCCCCGAATTCACAAGCAGTTTTATATCCGAAGCCGTAAGATCACCGCCGTATGCTGATATGGAAATACCGTCAATGTCACTGTAACCTATTCCCAGTTCGTCGAAGGCAGACTGAATATCCGAAGCAAGGAATACCGCTTTATCACCGTTGAAATATGACGGCTGTACAGCGTGCCAGAGTGAAGGTTCGGATGTCCAGCGCTGAAGTGCGATAACAGGTGGATTTCCCGTAGAACTTACGTAGTTCATTTCTACAGCATATGTATCACCCAGCTTTTTCAGAGTGCCCATATCCAGCGATATCTTATCGTTTCCCGAATCGATTTCCTGATACAGTGAATACCCCTTGCACGGATATTTCGTAACGCTTGAATACAGGATATTCTTTTTCGGAGTTTCTCCCTGCCTTTCAAACAGCTCTGATATCGTAACAAATTCATATCCCTGCTCCACAAGTTTAGGCAAAGCTATTTTCAGTGCCTCGACTGTCTTATCGTTGCCTGCGGAATCATGCATAAGGTAAATAGTACCGTCTTTTGCGTTTTTCAGGATTTTTTCCACTCTTTCATCAACATCCACCTGTTCCATATAATCCTGGGTGTCTGCACCATAAATGAACGGGATATCGATATTGTCATACATAGTCTGACTGACACCGATAAACGGTGGACGGAAGCATTTGGTCTTCTCCCCTGTTATGACCTCAACCTTTTCATCCACATAATCGATCTCTGCCTTTATCTCATCAGGCGTCATATTCATCATACTGTTGTGCGTTTTAGAATGATTGGCGATCTCCATGCCCATATCATAAGCACGCTTGACAGACCTGGCACTTTCGTCATTGATATTCAGCCCTATCAAAAAGAAAGTCGCTTTTGCATTATACTGATCCAGAACATCAAGAACTTCATTAGTAGTTGTTGTATTGGGGCCGTCATCAAATGCCAGTGCCAGCAATTTCGGCTCGGCTTCTGCATTTGCAGTAATAGTCGGAACAGCTGATATCAATAATACAGCAGATGATATCACCGCTCCTATCTTTCTGATGATTTTTCTCATATTTGTTCACCTCATAAATCACGACACAACGGTCGTTTCTCTTTCCATTATTATAGCATAGCATAAATAAGAATACAAGAAACAGAATATGAATTATTTTGTGTTAATATCCTCTTTTTCAGCTATATATCATAGAAATGTATCTATGCCAGGTACT
>DEBW01000043.1:0-7005 GCA_002348905.1 Ruminococcus flavefaciens
CATCAGGAGTATGCATTATTACCTCGAACATACTCCTAATTACTTCCATTTATACGGTTGGCTTAATGACATTAGCCAACAGACTGCGGTTATGCGGAAAGCGATATTTGATAAAAAAATTATGTAATCGAGAGCAGAGATCATCCATCAAAGGCAGTTCTAACTGATGTTTTGTGTAGGAGCACAACAAATAATTGTGCAATAAATCAGTGAATCAGTATAAAATATCATTTACATTCGTAAGAGTTATGCTATAATTAAACTGTTAATAAAGTCAGAAAACTATTACTGAGGGGGATGTTTCATGTTTATTCATTCAAAAAAGCTCATTGCTTCTGCAACTGCAATAATTTCAATACTTCCGCAGCTTGCAATTGCACCTCAATGCACCTATGCTGTTGAAACCACTGCTGTCACCGAATGTGGAGGTTGGTTTGAGGAGGCGTATGCAGAATGGGACACAAACGCTATCGGTTCTGATGTTACTGTCAGTTATGCAGCCGCCGGTGATGCCTCATTCACTGCGGCTGATGCAGAACTGATAAGAGGTTCGAGGGTAGATATTCCTGGTCTGAAGGGAAATACTGATTATACACTGAAGATAGAAGGCTCATCAGGTTCTGCGACCTGTCAGGTGAGAACTCTTTCCTACGACCGTACGGGCTACGCTCATCAGGACTTTTCAGACATTGGTGCTTACAACGATGATGGCACATTGAAGTCTGACGTAACTGTAATATATGTCACAAACGAAAATAAGGATATCATTACTTACAATGGAAAGACGGGACTTTACAACATCTTTTTCAGCGCAAAACCAAAGAATGTCTGCTTCCGCTTCATCGGTACGCTGGACGTACCCACAGGTACAGTTGCAAATGACGGCAGCCATAATGACGGCTCTAATATGCTCTATCTGCAAAACAGTTCCAATGTAACTGTGGAGGGCATCGGAGATGATACCGACCTCATTGACTGGGGTATCGAAATGAAACGCTGTACAAGCTGTGAATTCCGCAATCTCCACCTCGGAAACTACCCTGATGATGCAATAGCAATGACCGGTAATGCAGATATACTCTCAGAGCATATCTGGGTGCATAACAACACAATTGAAAAGGGATATAATCAGTTTGCGGGAAACGGTCATGTAGATGCAGACAAGGCAGACGGTGACGGCTCTATGGATATGAAATGGTCACAGTATGTAACTATCTCCTATAACGAGTTCGTAGGCTGCCACAAAACCTCGCTTGTCGGAGGAAGAACAGACCAGTTTCAGGATAATATCACATATCATCACAATTGGTTCAACGGCACGGAATCAAGAAATCCTCGTGTAAGAAACGCCCATGTTCATTCATTCAACAATCTCTTTACGGACAACGCCGAATATGGTATCTGTGCTTCGTATAACTCGAAAGTATTCTCCGAATGCAATTATTTCGAGAGGACCAAGTCACCGCTCTATGCGATAAATATGGGCAAAGATGCCTATTCAGGTACGATAAAGTCGTTCGGTGATGTGTTTGATGACTGCCAGCCGGATGAGAACCTTGCGTATCAGATAATTGAGAACAGGACTGATGCGCCCGTCATAGCTAACCTGATAGACGGCGGAGAGAGCTACGATAACTTTGACCTGACTCTCTATGACTATGAGGTGCAGTCACCTGCTGATGCAAAGGCTGATATCCGTAAGTATGCAGGCAGAATGAAGACAGGCATCGGTACAGACGACCCGACGATAATAATTCCTGCCGAAACTGTCCGTAACGGCGATGTCAATAGTGATGGCGTGTTCAATATTGCTGATGTTGTTCTGTTACAGAAATGGCTGCTTGCTGTTCCGGACACTCATCTTGATAACTGGAAAGCTGCTGACATATGTGAAGATAACAGGCTCGACGTATTCGATCTATGTCTTATCAGAAGAAAACTATTTGAATAATAAATAGCAGAGAGGGAAATTCTTATGAAAAAAAGCACTATAAAAAAATGTACTGCGGCTGTCGCTGCAGCATTGATTACAGGGACTGTTACAGCAGTCGGCGGTATCGGAGCAAATCTTCGGTATATTGATAATATGACTACTGCATACGCTGAAACAAATACAGATATTGAAGGTGTAAAAGTCGTGAGTGCCGGAGGCTGGAACGAAATGCTTTACCTTGTTGTTTCAGGGATAGATCATTCTGACATTACAGGCGTATCTTACAGCGGAGCTTCAAACGGAAGATTCTCAGCCGATGACCTCGAATACCTTGTTAGAGATACGGATAACGGACTCAGAGTAGATATCCTCGGTCTGAAGGCAGGTAATTACACTGTAACTATTACGACTTTAAAGGGAGATATCACTGAAAGCAATATCTCGGTAGGCACTCAGGATCGCTCCGGTTACGCACATTTCAATTATACAGAAGGTGTCGGAGCTTACAATGATAACGGTGAACTGAAAGCTGATGCGATAATCCTCTATGTCACAGACGAGAACAAGGATACCGTTTCCGTAACATCTAAGGACGGTACAACAGTTAGCGGTATAGGCAACATCCTCAATTCTGCGGGGCAGGATGTCGGAGACGGCAAGACTTCAAACGGAAGCACTGTTACAAATACCAACAGCGATATACTAAAGAAACTTGCCGAGGACGGTACTCCTCTCGTTGTTCGTATCGTCGGAAACGTCACTGCACCTTATGGACTGACTGCTTACAATACCACCGATTTCGGAGGCCTTAAAGGTGACAACGGCTTTATGGCAAGAATGAAATCAGGTAAAGATATTACTATCGAGGGTATTGGTACAAATGCTTGTATCAACGGCTGGGGACTGCATTTTATATGCGAGGAATCTGCTCCCGAGTTCGGCAAGAGCTTTGAGGTCAGAAATTTAGCATTCAGAAATGTTCCCGAAGATGCTGTCGGTATGGAGGGCGTTCAGGCGAATGGCGTGGTTACCGCCTCAGTTGAGAGGTGCTGGATACACAACAATGAATTTTACGTTCCGAACATAGAAAAGCCTGCCGAATCCGATAAAAAGCAGGGTGACGGTGCCTGTGATTTTAAACGCGGTCAATACTTTACAAACAGCTATAATTACTATGAAGGTTACCATAAAACCAATCTCGTTGGTGCCAATGACAGTAATTTACAGTACAACATCAGCTTCCACAACAACTACTGGAAGGATTGTGCCGCAAGAGGTCCTCTGGCAAGACAGGCTAACATCCACCTTTATAACAATATCTACGAACATCAGACTGATGTCGGTCAGGACTCCCGTGCAAATTCATACTTTTTCTCAGAGTACAATCTCTTTGAAAACTGCGATGACTGTACAGTCATAAAGTCAGGCGGCGCTATCAAAAGTTTCAATGATTCATTTGTAAACTGCGAGCATGAGACAACAGGAACTGTCGTTACATCAAAAACCGAGGCGATTTCAAACAACAATAAGTACCCTGATTTTGATACAAATGCATCTCTGTCCTACATTCCCGCAGGAGACTATATTCTTCAGACAGATACAACAAAACTGAAATCAAACTTTGAGATCAACGGCGGCACAATGGACGAAAACTCCGCCAGTGCCATGATCACTGACATAGATCCGGTCACTGTTTCAGGAGATGTTAACGCTGACGGAGAATTAACTATGGCTGATGTTGTTCTGTTACAGAAATGGCTGCTTGCTGTTCCTGATACAGAACTGCAAAACTGGAAAGCTGGCGATCTCTGCGAGGACGGCATACTTGATGTATTTGATTTTTGCTTAATGAGAAAGTATCTTACAAAGGAAATGCTATGAACTGTCTTGTAATAATCAAAGGCAGGATATAAGTCTTATACTCAAAAAGCTGCCGTACATTGCGACGGCAGCTTTTTTGTTCATTTTACACTATTAGAGCCTGTTCACATAAAAAAGATCATCAAAATCATCATATGTCTGTGACTTCTTGCCATAACAAAACCTCNNGGCTGCTTGCTGTTCCTGATACACATCTTGAAAACTGGAAAGCTGCTGACCTGTGTGAAGATAACAGGCTCGATGTATTCGATCTGTGTCTTATGAGGAGATTGCTGATCGATGGTAACAATTGATCTCATGCAAGATCTGATGACAGCTACTATATACACTATGTTACCTCAACTCTCTGTCTGCACATTAAGAGAGTTTGGTTGATTTGTAAGGGACAAATCAGGTATATCAGCTGTACATATCATGTACAGCTGATGATCACTTTTGCAAAACGAGGCGTCAAGAGCTTATATCCGATATTAATTGATAAATTAAGATGATCTCCATTCTTAAAAAGCATTTATTGAGCTTAACTCGATGTCATTTCCGCAGAGCGCGAAAATCAGCGCATTATCGTGTGTCACCTTATTAGTCATAGACTGCCGGCGGGGAGCCCCCGCCGGCAGTTTTGCGTCTCAGTTTTTCCGGAACGCGAATTGTTTTCCGCATACTAATGGGGAATATGCGCTCACCGAACAGATTTCGGGGCAATAACCGCAGTCAGGCGGTTATTGCCGACACATTATATTATCATCTCATTCAATTGCGATCGCCCACAAAAATAGTCAAAAACACCATAACACAAAATGAGAACGATTATCATTTTGTTTAAGAAGTAGAATTACCACAGGGCTCCCGCATGAAAAAAANNTGTCTGTAACTTCTTGCCATAACAAAACCTCCTATGGTTTCTATTATACCATAGGAGGCTCTTTTTTACTGTACGCACAATATGGTGCGGTTCATTTTTCTGTTAGGATTTTGTTTCAAAGAGTTATCGTGTTTATAGTACTATTTTTGAAGTAAAGCTCTTATAGTTATGCGGTTTCTTCCGCTTAAATCACAGGTAAACAAGGTAAGCTGCCATTGTTCTTTTGCGCCGGCAGACATATTTGAGGTATCAGTTCCTTTAATGCTTTCTGCTGACTGAGTGATGTAACGGTATATTTTCCCTTCACAATCAGTGAAAAACATCTCACTTCCGCTTTCAAGAGTGCTTATGCGTCCGAAATGGCTGCTGTAGTTATGAGCTGCGATGATAAGATCGTTGGTATTTGCATTTCCGCTGTATCGGCATGGAGAAGTTTCAAGTCCGCTGCTGTCAGTTTCGTTAAGAACAGGCAGTTCAAGTTCGAGTGCCGGTATAGAAATATAGCCGCAGTACAGCCTGCCGTTTATTTCTATAAGCTGAATATGCTCCTCTTTTTCAGCCGGCTGTGTCAGCAGCGATACTTCTGTACCGGAGGAATTTTTTCCTGTTTCCGCAGTATCAACTGCTGGTATCATACTTTGAAGTTCTGATACTGTCTCCTGTGAAACACGGTAAGCTTGTTTATCCTGGTGTATATTGTATAAAAAAAGCATCAGCGACGCAAGTATCATCATACTTCCCGAAATCATAAGAAGTTTTTTAAGCTTATTTCTCATTGTCTTTCCTCTCAGGAACTATCAATAATCCAACTGTCAGCAAAATCAGTCCTCCGCAGGAAAGAAGCAGCACCATAAGCCATTTCTGACCTGTCTGCGGAAGCTTTTCAGCCGTAGTTGACACTGTTGTTGTAGTTGTAGAAGCAGTGCCTGTTGTAGTATCGGTAGCTAATGATGTTGTGGTATTGACCGTACTTACAGAAGTTATGATGCCATTTGTTACGGACGTTGAAGTAACTGCTGTAGTGGTGACTTTTGAAGTTGTCGTCTCACCGCCGTCATCGACCGTAACATCTATCGGATAGGTATTTTTTATTATATAATTTATAACATCGCCCTCAATGGACACTTCATAGTCTACAGGAATATACCTTTCGGATACTATCCACTTTGCAGAACTATCAAGAGAGCTCCACTTGTAATACCAGTTGTTTTTTTCATCGAGCACTACAGTATCATAAAGTTCACCGTCCCTGAACAAGTCAACTGTTACATTTACCGGACGCTCTATATTATCACCGTCGTCTACCCATACCTTTTTGACCGTATACACCTTTGAAGTATTCTCGTCTGTGAGCTGGCTGTATATTTTAGGGAAAATATCCTGCGAAGGACTTTTTCTGCCTGCTTCAAATAGTATCGGAGATGAAGAATAGGTCATTTCATCAATTGTTATATTGTCAGCTATTGCAAGGTAAAGACCATCGGGCAAAGCTTCAAAAAATATCCTGCCCGAAGCATCAGTATCACCCTCACGTAAAAAGTCAAGCTTGCTGCTTATTGCAAAGCTTTCGAGAGCTTTTGCAGTACCGCTTATATTTTCAGCTGACATATCACGCAAATTCACCGGATATCCGGCAAAATCTCCGGTAAGTCTGAAACTTCCGCTGTCAGTTTTCTCGCCTGCCCTGTATATTTTCCAATGCATACCGGCTATTGCTTTGCCGTCACTGCATACCAGCGAGACATCCTGCACATTCTCAGCTCTCACTTCCGGAGCGATAAGAAGCAGCAGCATGACAAATACCGGAACTATTCCCAGCAAAACTGACATTATACTTTTTTTAACCGGCATTTCATCACTTCCTCTTACGCTCTTTTCTGTCACGGATAAAGACAATCACAAGAGCTATTATGAGTATCGGTATAGCTGTTATCGGAGTAACGATGAGAGGATCAATGCGGAATGCTTCATTCTTCACAAATACTCCCGCACGTTCTGTTTCGTCATCAGTACGAACGCCTCTTATCAGAAGCCTGTGAGTATTTATGCCATAAGGAGTACAGGTCAGCAAAGTACAGTAGTCCATGCCGCTGACTATCCTCAGTGCGTCTGTATCAGTCGGCAGCACTACAAGTATCTGATCTATACGATAGGTAAGGCGGCGGTCGAGCACGGTTATAGTAAACTCGTCACCTATCTCAAGTTCGTCAAGATCGGTAAAGAGCTTTGCACTTGGCAGTCCTCTGTGACCGGAAAGCACACAATGTGTTGAACTTCCTCCTGTCGGCAGACTTGTACCTTCAAGGTGACCTGCTCCAATCTGAAGAAC
>DEBW01000043.1:7028-12018 GCA_002348905.1 Ruminococcus flavefaciens
AATACTGAAGAACTTCCTTTTCGACCGTATGGTATATCGGCAGTTCCACGCCTATCTTATCAATATCAATATATCCCATTATGCCTGTACCGGTTATATCAAGTGCATCTCTATATCCGCTCACACGTTCAGGCATATAGAACGAATCAGGTGTACTGTTCAGCCGTCTGTTATAGTCCTCTGCATCTGCAAATATTTCTTCCAGCATTTCGCTGTTGGTATCGGTGAGAGTGTCGTTATAGACAGATATTACTTTTGATGCGTGTTTAGAGTTGATATAGCTGCTGACTGCCGGATAAAACATAACAGCCGAACCAACTATAAACAAGACTATTATAATTATAGTGAGAAAATGTTTTTTCATCGTCACTCCGATATTTTATTTAAAAAACTTTATGCTCTTATTTTTCTTTGTTTGTCATTCTCTTCTTTGTGATAAGAAGTACAAATGCGCCTGTTACCATTATACCGCCTATGATGTAGAATATAGCTGTACCGCTGCCGCCGGTGCCAGGAAGTGTTACGCCCTTGTTATTCACAACTTTGAATTCATAGATGCCATTAGGCGCTGTAAGAACGCTTCCGTCTCTTTTTATAGTCCAGTTAGGGCTTGTAAATGTCGGGTTAGCAGTTATCTCTATCTTTATTGGATTTGCAAGCTTATTGTACTGAGGCGGTGCTTTTGTTTCAGTCAGATAATATGTTCCTGTTCCAAGACCAAAGAAGCTTATGATACCTAACGAATCGACTGTCTGTGATACATATGAATCAGCACCGCTTCCGCTGCTGCTAAGGGTATTCGTTACAAGAGTATACTTCTTGTCTACATTTTCATATGAATCTCTATTAGCATCAGTAGGCGGATAAATGGTATATGTGCCGTCATTTAGCTTGTAGTATTTTCCGTTAGCATCTTCTTTAAAGCCGTCAACTGTAGTGACAACTATTTTTTTCACGCCTGTTCCTTTGAGTTCAAATACAGCACCGGTAAGAGCATTATCTGAACTATCGACTTTTCGGAGAAGTATGCCTGTAGTATAGGTCTTTGTTTTGGAATCAGGAGTTATACCCTTAGGATCATCTCCGGAAGGTTCATTTGTACCGTTCTGCTTTACATTAGGGTTGTTTGAGAAAGTAAGGTTAACTGTATTCACATTTCCGTTATCAGTACCGTCAGCCTTTTCATTGAGAGTTGCATCATATGTTACCTTGATAGGTTGACCGGCTTTATTTCCATAGTTAGCTTTGAAATTATTCATTACTATCTGGAAAGTATGTCCGTCTGTTTCAGCTGAGTTTGTCTGTACCTGATAATATGTCGAATCTATCGGAGATGTGGAATCTCCTATGTATATCTTTACAGATGAACTGTTGAACGTCAGACCTTCACACATATCATCGTTGATAACAAAGAAGTACTTATCGTATGCTGACATATCCGGTACTACTGAATTCAGCTGGAATGTTACGACATCACCGATACTTGCGGTATTAGCTTCTTTCAGTGTTGAATCTTCGAGTATTTTCTTCTCGATAGTCGGCACATCTTCCTTTGCGGTTATCGTAACTGTATCGACCACTTTCAGCATATAGTCAGAGTATGCTCCGAGTTTCTGTCCGTCAAGCGAGCCGTTCTTATCCTTTATGAGATAGTAACCGGCAGTTCTGAGGGTGAGTTTATTGTTTCCCTGTGTTCCAGCCGTCTTTTCTTCGGTGAGATTTGAAGCTGCTATATCAGCAAATGCCTGTATATATGCCTTATGCTTATCCTTGTCAGTATTTGCTGCATTATCAGGCTCCCATTCGTCTATGATATCAGCCACACTCTGAGCAGTTGTACACGCTGCGAACGGATTTGTTTCACCAAAAGCAGTTGAAGCTTTGAGTGCAGTAATGAACGTCTCGCTATTAATACCTGTACCCCATTCGATACTTGCAAGTACTGCATCATCACCCTCACCGCTGAGGTCGCCTGCAAATATCTGATATGCTTCATATGTATGCTGTGCAGTATCATTCGAGCCTGACGGCTTTTGGATAGTTACTGTGTAATCAGCAGCAAATGACGGCATAACCGTTATTCCTGCTGATATGAACATTGCTGCTGAAATTATCGCTGATGATAAACGTTTAAAAGTCTTTTTCATAATATCAACCTTTCATTTTAAGATAAAATAATTTTAAGAAGATCACTGCATCTCCTTCCTTCTGCGTATGATAAGCAGCAAAGCTGCTATTGTACAAACACTTCCGGCTGCTATAAATGGTATCACTCCAATACCGCCGGTCGAAGGCAGAGTATATATCGCAGTGTTTTTGAAGGTCTTTCCCTGTGACGGATCAATAGCCGCTGAGAGCTGTCCCTGCTCATCCTGCGAAATATCGACCTTTACATCAAGATAACCTTTATCGTAGAAATACCCCTTGCTTTCTGCTGGGATCATCTCACGTATCATGTAATTATGTGTACCGGTATTGCCGTATACTATCTCAGGAAATCTGATATATCCTCCGGCATCATTTTTAGCTGTAGATACTATTTTCCTGTCGATTATGATACAAGTTCCGTCTCCCTCAGCGGTGAATACACCGTTCAACGGCAAAATAGGCTCATTCTGATTGATATACTCAAGAAGTATCGCAGTAAAAGCTTCTTTTGACAGCGCTGAACTGCTTCCGCTGACATACTTTTGTATTATCTTGCTGTCTATATCCGGTGGATAATACATCTTATCGTTCACAGATACACTGTTGTAAGCCGCCTGTACTGCATTGAAAAGTGCTGAACCGTCAGTTACTGAACTTCCCCAGCCCATAACAGTTGGTCGGCTTATCTGATACATTTCATAGTAATGACCTGATACCGGAGTTATCTGCACGGTATTTTCTCCGACTGGCACTGAAACGTATGAATAGTTCACATCATCATTATCGAGAAGTAAAAATTCAAATGTACCCTCTTGCAGTGAACCGCCTTCAACTATTTTCTTTGCCGACAATATCGCTGACGAGAGAAAATCTACGTCACGGAGAGTAAAGTCAAGTCCGGAATGGTCAGGACATTTGTTATATGCATCTATCAAACTTTGATGGCTCATATGCACGACTGTACTTGGTACTGATATGTCTTCTGCTGTACCGATAAGGCTCTTTTCACTGATGATATCGCCGTTTGCATCGTATAAAGTTTCTTTGCTTGGTCTGAGCAGTACACTTATGTCAAAATCTGCACGGTATGAATCACTCAGCCGGAAATTCTTCTGGCTTATTATAGTATTATTGTTTGCGTCAACTATGAACTGTGATGTATACTCGTACTGTGAATCACCCGGACTGAACTGCGGATCAAACCAGTAATCGCTGTTATTGAAAGTTTCTACCACCTGACCGTAGCTGTTTAATATATCACATTTGTTTATTCCCGAAACATATGCAAGATATTCAGTCTCGACAGTCTGCTGAGTGCCGTCAGGATAAGTAACCTTCTTCTTCGTAACGTACTTTCCTCCGTCAGCTATCTCAATATCAGAGTGATTTATAGTCTTTGTCGTAGAAGTATCGACCACAACATAGAAATACTCATATATGCCGTCACCTTTAAGACTAACGCCTGTACGCTGTGCCCATGTTGCGCCGTTCGGAGGCATCACAGCCTGAAATACAGCCGATATCCTTGTAGTACCGTCGCCCATATCCTTCCTTACTGTATTACCTGTTTTTACGAGATACTTTGAAGCGTTATGGTTGCCGTAGTCATCAACTTTGAAATCAGTTCCTGCCGCTTTCCATGTCGGGACGTATGCTGAAAGTTCAACAGTATGACCAACATATATTCTGTAGCCGTTCTTTCCTTCGAGATTTTTGAAATACTGCCTTTTGCCGTTTTCGTCGCTCAGATAATAACTGTCGCTCGAATACTGGTCAACTCTGTCAAGATATTCATGCACTTTGTCCTTATGTATCTCGCCGAGAGCTGTATTTACATATACATCCGTATTGTCTACGACTTTCAGGTAGAATATATTATCGACTCCGCCCTTGTTAAGCACTATCTCACACGAACCAGCATTTATTGCCTGAAATGCACCTTTTCTTGTGTAAGAGCCACTTGATTGGTCATACTCCACTATATCGCTGCCTGAATCGTTTCTTCTTTTGAGTATTTGGGTAGAGGCATCAATGTTATTGTCCACTACCGTGAAATAATCATGTTCAACATCAGTATCATATGTCTCTACGTCCACCCAGTTATATACGTGTACTATATAAGGATTTTTTTCTGAGTTATTCTTTATGGAATCAATATTCATTTTATTTCCATTTACGTAATGGTCATCACCTACGTGCCAGCTGTCCCATTTGTCTTCGTAGAGATTGATTATGTATACAGAAAAGCTTTCAGCCGTAAATACAGCGGAATTTCCGGTAAGTTCAGCATTCTCGACAGTGCTTACACCTCCCTCGTCATCAACATGGAGCAGACTGAGCTGTCCGTCAGGAAGTGCTTTTTCATCCGGAAGCAGTATAGTCACACTTACAGATGAATCATCAGCAGGTTCTATCTCAGTGCCGTCAGGAGTGTGAAAACTTATATCCACTGCTACAGCAGTAACCTGAGACATATCTGCACTTAGAGCATCAGCGGCTGTAGCTTCGGCAATATCAGATGAAATATCTGTTACAAACATCTCTGTATCAGCCGGAAATACATTTTCCGGATATGATGCAATGACCTGTATTCCGGACGCTGAACACCCACTCAGTTCCTGCGCCGGCATATATGGTTCTTCCTGTATTTCAGGCGGTATATCTTCAAGCGAGATATATCCTTTTATACATTCATCATCTGATGAATACTCAACCTCTGCCACACAGCCTTCAACATTACCCTCGACTGCCTTTATTGTGTTATCGGTAATTTCTTTTACTATACATGACCTGTCAGCCTCACCGTCGCAATCACTGTCAAGAAGCAGGATATCTCCTCTTG
>DEBW01000043.1:12055-14440 GCA_002348905.1 Ruminococcus flavefaciens
GTTGCACATATCATGTATAAGTCCAAGTTTTTCAAGTTCCGCTGACCATGCCCAGCATCCCGAACCATATGGCAGGATTTCTTTTTTCACACCTGCATGATACAGGCAGAAATACGTGAACATAGTATTCCATTCAGCGTATGGACTTCCGTACCAGTCTCCGTAACGGCTGCGCCCATCTTCCGACGATATATAGCCTTTCTGAGATTCCGCAACAAGTGCTGTATCCTCAGAGATACTGCCGGTAAGTTCTGACGGAAGTGATGCAAGGCTTTCTTCCGCAAGTTCATGTCCTGACGAAAGCTGAGAAGCAATGTTTCCGGCAGATGATCTGTCAGTATCTTCGTCTGTCATTGCAGTTCCAATACCTCGCAGCTGCCAGAAAACTCCGCCTGAGACAAATACAGACATTGCTGTCATTATCGCTGTCAGCTGACGGCGTTTTTTCTTCTCGTGCCGGAGCTTTTCTATATATTTATAAAGATCATTCGGCAATTGCTCTCCCTCCTTTCTCATAAGAATCACTGTACCCTCAACCGGCAGACCATACCCTGAAAATCACTTTTCCTATCATCTGCTCATCGCTCACACAGCCGATAGCAGTACTGCGGCTGTCGATCGAAGAATCACGTCTGTCACCCATAACAAAAAGCGTTCCCTCAGGTACAGTGTATGGAAGTTCGATATCGCACTCACCAAGGCATTTTTCAGTTACATAAGGCTCGTCAAGTACAGTACCGTTGATATAAACATTTCCCTGTTTATCAATATCTATACTATCGCCTGGAAGTCCTATGACACGTTTTAGCAGCAGCTTGTTCTGCCACGAAAGGCAGCACAACTGTCCATGAGTATACTCATGTGTTTTTGCAAGAACAAGTATATCCCCGCTACTGAGTGTAGGTTCCATGCTGTCACCTGATACCTGTATCACAGGTAGAAATAAAGTCGAGATCAGAACAGCTACGGCTGCAACTACCACCAGAACTGAGATCGTACTTCCAAGCAGTTTTAAGAATCTGGCTTTGCTTCCAAGCTTTTCCTGTTCTGCGATAACTTCTTCTTTTGTAGGGATATTAACGTTTTCAGCATCTTTGTCATCTATTATTTTGGATACGAGATCAACCAGTTCACGACGGTTGAGGTCGCCAAGTTCCTTTTTTTCCATAGTCAACACCTATATATAAAATACAATACATAAATATTTATTATATATTATAGCACCATCCGTCAGTAATATCAATAACATTTTATGAACTCAGCCAACAAAAAAGCTTACCGCTTATTATACAAAATTAACAAATATATTCTCCGGCAAAAAATTGCATTTACAGATGTTTTCTATAAAGTGCTGCGAAACATTTTCTGCTCTGTTTGCTGCCACTTTCTGATTTTTTAGTATAGCTGTATTAGCTGGGATATGCCTATCATCCGAAGCTTTCACAGCGCCTTTTCATACAGCGCATAGGTGTACTCCTTTTCGATTAGGCTGCTGAAATAGCTCCCGGTGACCTTCCCCTTGCGTATTAGCGCACCCATTGAGACTGCCTGTCTGCTGCACATCTCACCGAGAAGGCACTCCGAAAGTGCCTTTCCCAGCCCGAGGTGCTCCGGCTCTGTGCCGAGGTACAGGAGGATATAGTCCTTGCACTCCCTTTTCACCTTGCAGATACGCCACAGTTTTGAGGGCGTGAGCCTTCCGCAGGCTGCATTCCCGTAATTCGGCAGCGTGACAAAAAAGCCGACTGCTTTTCCGTTCAGATACGCTATCTTGACCATGTCGGGATCTGCGGCATTTTTCAACGGAGAGTAAAGCTTGCAAAACTCCTCCTCGGTAATATGCGAGAAGGTCTGGAAGCCGCTGTAAAGTGAGATCATCATGTGGTATATCTCACGCAGCGTTTTGTCAAAGCTTTCCTTGTCGAGGCTGGATATCGTATAGCCCTTTTCGGTGAAATATTGCAGTCTGCGGACGTTCCTTCCATCAAGTGCGCTTTGCGGTATCCTGCCGTAGCGGTTGGAGACATATTCTCCGCTGACGCCGAATCCGTTTTCGAGGAAGAAGCTCTCGTAATAGCTGAGATTGTACGGCTCGCCCGTATACGGCAGCTGATCGAAGCAGTTGGTCTTGAGCCGGTAGCATATCCAGAAGGACGCTTCAACCGGTCCAATGAGGCGGTCGCAGCCGAGCAGATGTGCCTTTTTCTCCGCAGCTCTGAACAGGCAGTGTGCAGCGGAACGATCGTTGATACACTCAAAGAAGCCGATGTATGCACAGGTTTGCCCGGGATAAACGGTAAGCATACAGCGAGCTGCGGTATTGCCGTTCTCGTCGGATACAAGGAACGGGTAAACGATGAAATAATGGCTGAGGATATGCTCGCC
>DEBW01000043.1:14494-14802 GCA_002348905.1 Ruminococcus flavefaciens
CGCTCCGTAACGATATCCTGTGTGAGCTGCTTCCTTGAATAGAGCGAGGACGGAAAATGCAGAAACCTGCGTACATTTTTTTCATTTCGTGTATCGAAGCAAACTGCTCTGTATTTCATAGCTTTCTCCTTTATGATGCAGCTCGGCGTATCAGCTGTACTGTTCCGTCAATGCCGTTTAGACGGACGATATCGCCGTCAGTGAAATGCTCGCAGGCATTGCCAACACCGACAACTGCCGGCTTTTTCAGCTCACGTGAGATGATTGCTGTGTGTGAGAGCAGCGAACCACGCTTTGATATTATACCG
>DEBW01000043.1:14949-15265 GCA_002348905.1 Ruminococcus flavefaciens
GGAGTGCCGTAGATCAGCGGATCATCGCCGCATATCGTGTCTGATACGAAATTTGCCGGCTGCTTGTCGAATACCTCGCTGTCAAAAACGATGCGCATATGCGGAGGTATCGCTTCAAAGGAAGCCCACCGTCTGCGACGGGAGGCTATAAGATCACAGAGTCCGGATGTGCTGCCGTTTGCAGCCTTTTCCAGCTCGTCGAAGCGAAGGTAGAAAATGTCCTTCTGCCGGTCAATAAGACCACGCCTGCTGAGATCGGCACCGCATTTCAGGACGATCTCTCGGATAAGACCGAAAATCTTTCCACGTAACATTC
>DEBW01000043.1:15354-17170 GCA_002348905.1 Ruminococcus flavefaciens
TTTTTGCGTAGAGCCTTGATAGACCGTGAAGCCTCGGACGGGACGTCTCAGCCCGTGGAGGAGCTTCGCTGAAAGTGGATATAGTCTCGACAAGCAGCAGCGGATCGGTGCGGTAGGTCTCCGCCTCGAGCTTTAACTCGCAGGCACAGCGGTCGCCGTATTCGCTGATATAACGTTTTATCAGCTCAGCCGAGCGTACCGGTCTGCTGACAAAACGATCGAATTCCTCAATGCTATTAATTGCACAGAAGCTGTCATAGCTTTTTTCCGCACGGAGAGCTTCGCAGATATCGTTCAGCATCATGACCGGCTTCATGCTCTCGATTGAGTCCGAGCCGCAGATGATTTGATTTGCTGTATCGTCAGGGTTGTCGCACTTTAGTGAATGCTTTAACAGTCCTGTGAAAATAAATGCGTACATATCGTTCACAAGCGTCAGATCCCAGCAGTCTGCGAGCGTATCTCTCAGCTCGACGTAGATTCCTAACAGCTCGGCAGAGGAGTCCGTATGGCTTATGCGTTCGCTGAACGCCGGGTAAAGCTCATCGAATTTTGCATTCAGTTTCTTCATATTGCGTTCGTTTGAGGATATGAGCTGCACAAATGACATCAGCACTCTCAGCTTCGTCATAAGTCTCGGAGCCTCTGCGGAACGTGTCACGCTTTTTTCAGAAATACCGAGCATTTCCTGCCATACTGGTATGATCCTATTGCTGAAGGGCAGCATCGTGATGACATCGTACCAGCTGCTTATGCGGTAATAGATCCTGCCGTTTGCGGCGTCGGTCATGTTGGAAAGCACGCTGTCAAGCCGCTCGGCAGTGCCGTCGTCATGCGTTATGCGGCGGACACAGCTGCTGAAAACGAGGTGATATACTTCCTTGACGAAGCTTATTGTCATTGGCGAGGAGATACCGGGGTAGCTCTCCGAGATGTTGCTGCTGTCAAGGATAATGTGTCCGTCGGAGTGGAGCGTAGTTATCGGGCGAGCCTGCAAAATGTATATCACGCCGTCCTTGACAGCGTATTCGATGTCACATTCACAGCCGAACAGTCCCCTGATCTTTTCCGCTGTCACAAGTAGCTCTGCAAGCATTTCTCGGTCGAGCACAGGCGCATTCTCGTTCAGTTCCGCATAGAAGCTCTTGTCGGAGCGGTCACAGTAATAGGTGCTGACTTCGACCTTGTCCTCCACCACATTGTCGCCTGTACCATCGCCGACTGTGATAACGGTCTCGCTGAGTATTCCCTGCGGATTTGCCGTGAAAATGACACCGGAGCAGTCAGCGTCTACCATTGCCTGCACGATGACGTTTATGCGTAGCTCGCTGCGGCTCAGAGAATTTATGCGAAGGTATTCCGCTACGCTTTCGGTATCGGCAGAAGCACGACACTGCTCTATCCTCTCCCATACTCTGTCAGCCGGAACGAACAGGAAGGTTTCGAGCTGTCCTGCGAAGGAGAACGATGAGCTGTCCTCGGCTGAGGCTGACGAGCGGACGGAAAACAGCGCTCCTGCAGGAAAATAACAGCTTATGTGTTCGCATATCTCCGCCTTATTGGTCTCGTTTGTCACGCAGAAAAGCTCTGGTACATTCAAGCCGTGCTGCTTCATTTTAAATAGGCGTTCAGCCTTGGCACCGATGATGAACTTAGTATAATTATCGATATTGATGATCATTTATCTCACCTTCTGAAAATAATGTAGCCGGCAACAGTCAGGAGCATTATAGTCTCCTGAATGTATGTGTAGCGCTCGACCTTTTCGACGAGCCTGAATTTATGCGGATCGTGTATGTATTCGATGAATTTCCAA
>DEBW01000043.1:17280-19852 GCA_002348905.1 Ruminococcus flavefaciens
GCGTGTAGCCTTTTTGTAGCCAAAAAGCTTGGAATATGTGACGTATTCGGTCTCGTCCTCGGGAGCCTTGATCTTGCGGGATATCTCCCATATCAAAGCAGGGAAGTAAAGCGTGAATGCGGCAAGCACTGTAGTAAGGGTGAAGGCACTCAGACCGTACTTTATGCATGTAAAAGAGATGATGTAGATGTTCATTATCATCTGCACAGGGTTGTGGGTGACAAGTGCAAGTGGCAGGCTTTTCTGTATCTTTTTCTTGTGGAAGAACCACAGCGACATCAGCGTGCCGTAGACGTACAGGAACACGAAAAACGGGATATTGTTCATAAAGCAGACGTTAAGAAGGATCGTTGTGCTTATCAGCAGGCTCACAAATATTGCAAGGTCCTTTTTCTTAACTTTGCCGGACGGGAGCGGACGCTCCTTGAACAGGCGGCAGTCAAGCTCGTAGTCCTTGAAATCGTCGGCTATCCTCAGCCAGCAAAGGAAGCTGAAGACCGTGAAGCCTCCGATGAATTCAGCCGCTGTTATGCAGAAATCTGTCACTCCGTTGTTAAGAAGGATGATAAAGTATATCTCGAAAAATACTATTCCGCCGAGAATCAGCCTCGGTATTATCGGGTACATCTCTTTGAAGTAGATATTAAGTCGTTTTACCATAAAAAACGCCTCCTGTCATATATTTTTACGTATCCTCAGTGCGCAGAGCGCTGCGTTCAGCGCAATGTGCGTCAGCGCACCGAGTATGATGTACTGAATGTACTGTGGAACCGTCAGACCTGCTATTATAGCCAGTATCAGGACGACTCCGAGCAGCGAGTCTATCTGGTCAATGATAAAGAATGCAGCGCCACTGAGACCGTGTGCGGTCTTGCCTGGTTGTATGCCGATATGGCGCTTGATAAAACTGTTCGGCAGCTCGCAGAGGACATAAGCCAGACCGAATACCGCACCTGCTGCGGCGTTGAAAAGGAGCGTATTGTCAAAGTGACGGTACAGTTCGTTCCTGCTGCCGATAGTGTCAGATGATGCAGAGAGAAGCCCCCACAACATCTGTGCGATACACGTTGCAGTTATCATTCCGAAAAATCCAGCCCAAGTCTTGTTGTCGCCGAAAATGCGTCTGCCGTCCAGGCAGCTCCTGCCGCCGTCAATCGGTGAACAGTGCCGATGGTAAAGCGTCGTTTTCGTGAATACCATATTTGCAGCACCGCCGATAACTACCGGCATTAAAGTCGCATACATAATGAAAATCCTCATTACATCATCTCCAGTATCTTAGGTATCAGGATCAAGCCCTGCGAAACAAAAAATGCAATGGAAAGAATGAATACTCCGGCAGCTGCAGTGTCCTTGATGAACTTATTGTCGGCAGATATCTCCGGGAATTTCGTATCCAGCAGGCGTTCAAGCGCCGAGTTGAAGTATTCTGCTGCGAATACTCCGCATACAAGTGCGAACCCGATGAGAAACTCCGTCAACGAGATGCCGAGCAACAGCTCTGCAGCGAAGAAAAAGGTATATATCGCAGTATATTCACGATAATTCCGCTCCTCTCTCCATGCAGCCTGCATACCCTGAAATGCGCAGTACATACTCTGAAAGATGTTTTTGTTTTTCATTGAAGCAAGGTCATTCTGCGCCTTGTTCAATGTACCTGGAACAGCGTTTGTTTTCATAAGAACACGTCCTTTCTTTTTTTTTTGCTTTGAATGCGTTCTTTACCTGTAATTATACGCATTTTTCCTGAAATTTGAAGAGGCTGACTGTCACTTTGCTGATTACAATTGTCACAAAAAGCAAATGTATTCACAAATAAGGCTATATGTTTTTTGAGTCTTTATGAAATAATAATACACCGCATATATCAGATGTAGTATCATTTCAAGCCGAATAATTGCTGCATAAAGGCTTCGAATCAATAGTCTCATGCTTCTGATCATAAACAAAATGCTGCCCTCACGAGCAGCATTTTGTTTATAATTCAATTACCGAAGTTAATTCTACAGTACGTTACCCTCCATAATTAAACATTATTCCAATCATATCATCATATCTGAAAGCTTTTCGAGAAATGTTTTCTTGTAGCTTTGGTGATATTATATCCTCACAGCATACCCAGAGTAACAGCATTAACATTACTATCGTTAGATGGTATAATAATAAACTGAAGAAACCGATGAAAAAAGGAAAAAAATTTACATAGGAATACTTTCAATAATCATTGCGAATCTATCCTAAAATTTGTGTAAACCTCTTACCTTCTTATTTCTACAATACTGCCGTCTGGCGAAATGACTGCGACTTCAAGCGGAATATTCTTGCTGCTTGCTTCAATAGCTCGCTTTATAGCATACTCCATACCGCCACAACACGGAACTGTCATTCTTGTGAGGGTAATACTCTTTATATTGTTATTTATGAAAATCTCCGTCAGCTTTTCAGAGTAGTCCACATCATCGAGCTTCGGACAGCCGATGAGCGTGATCTTCCCACGGATAAAATCATGGTGGAAGTTCCCATAGGCGTAAGCTGTGCAATCGGCAGCGATAAGCAGATCAGCACCGTTGAA
>DEBW01000173.1:0-1005 GCA_002348905.1 Ruminococcus flavefaciens
AAAAACCGCCCGAATACATATCCCGAAAGCCATATTTCTCCACGAAATCCCCGAAGTATTTCTGCAAACGCTCTCCCGAATAGGTAAAGCCTGCGGCGGTGGAAAGTCCTGCACCGGCACCGATGACAATTGCATCTGCCGTTTCGATCTCATTTTTCAGACGGTCAATTTCCGCCGAGTAGTCTTTTGTAAATTTCATGATCGTCCTCCTTGAACACATTGAAGATCACCTGTATATCGTGGTTCTTGCGAAACTCCCTGACAGTGCGGACTGCAATCTCTGCCGCCTTATCCTGCGGAAAGCCGAACACACCCGTTGAGATACAGCAGAAAGCGATACTCCCGATACCGTTCTGTACGGCTATCTCAAGACAGCTTTTGTAGGAGCTTTCAAGCAGACGGCAATGTTCATCTGTAAGAATACTGTCTACGATCGGTCCGACCGTATGTATCACATAGTTGCAGGGCAGGTTGTAGGCAGGCGTGATCTTCGCCTTGCCTGTGGGTTCTTCATGCCCTTGTGTCTGCATGATCTGACCGCACTTGTAACGAAGCCGTACCCCTGCAAAGGTGTGGATACAGTTGTCGATACAAGAGTGACACGGCTGCCAGCACCCCGTCATTCCCGAATTGGCGGCGTTGACTATCGCACCGCATCGGAGAGTGGTAATATCACCTTTCCAAAGATATATGCCGTCCTCTATTGGCGAAAGATCTGAGATATCGGTGATACCCTTGCTCTCGGTCAAAGCTGTGAGATATTCGTCCTCTGCCTGCAAAAAATCCTCGTCTGCCTTGACAGCAGGGCGGATATTCACAAGGCTTCTGTAAAGGCGGAATTTATCCGCATCATTGTTTGGTATCTCAATTCCGTCAACATCGTTTCTTTCTGACAGCAGATAGTTTATCAGAAGATCAAGTTTCTTCATACGATCATCTCCTTATGACTGCCCCCACAGGACAGACCATCGCTGTCCACTGTTGCAACAAAAAACCGCCTGCGGA
>DEBW01000173.1:1146-2810 GCA_002348905.1 Ruminococcus flavefaciens
ATCTCTGCACCACCGAATGTGAAGCTGTCACGCTCGATAGGCTTCTTCGACAGGTCGAACCACTCTCCGCTGCCCTCATAGATCTGAAACACTGTGAGTGCCTTGCGACTTTCCTCGGTGGGATAGATCTCAAACATATAGGAATTGTTCTCAAACAGCAGAGGGAGCATTTCTGCACCGATCTCCCTGACCTTGCCACGGACAGAGATCGCCGTACAGTTCATGGTATCCTCGCCTTTTTTTCCCGAAAGTGCAAGATAGCCCTTGTCCTTTAACCGCTGATAGAAGTTCTTTCCATTTGCGGTGAGAAAGTACAGTCCGTTCTCGTCTGCATACATCATGTCGATCACACAGGTCACGGGCAGTCCGTCACCGTCCACCGTTGCAACAACAGTGGAGTGTATCTCGTCCACGATAAAATTCAGATAATCATGTGCTGTCATAGATATCCCTCCGACATAACTGTTAGTCTTCCTGCTTCCTCAAATACGTCGCAGATCTCCATTTTCAGTCTGGTGTTCACAGGAGTTTTTCCTTTTTTGTGAGCGAAAACCACAACAACATCAGAAGCCTCCTGACTGCACTGAACGTATTTTTCAAGCTGTATCATAAAAACAGGTGCGTTGAAATAGGCAATGCGGTCTATTATCATTTCTGATTCAATGGCAGAGGAAACATCTCGCATCACTACTGCGTCAGTTGACCAGTTTTTAGCAGAGTCGATGACTGCAATAAATCCTGTCTTTTTATCAAAAACTTTTGCAAATTCTCCCACTGTCATTTCTTTCACTCCCTATGGAAAGAGTGTGCCGATCATTTCAGCACACTCCTTTTTTATTCTCCGTCTATTATCTTGCGTGTATCAGCAACAACTTGTGCAAGAGTCGTGCTTTTCAGCTCGTTTTCAAGAGCCGCCTGAGCCGTTTGCAGTCTGTCGTCCATAGCCTTATGGATATTGCGCCCCACAGGACAATCCGCATTGGGATTTTCATGGAAGTGGAACAGCCCCTCATCATCTACGCAGTCAACCGCCTTGTAAATATCGTACAGCGTTATTTCGTCAAGTGCTTTTGCAAGGTGTGCGCCGCCGCTGCCCTGACGAGTTTCAACTATCCCTGCCGTGCGAAGCTGTCCGAGGACATTGCGGACTATCACCGCATTTACACCCGTACTGCCCGACAGGAAGTCGCTGGTCACTCTCATCTGACCGCCAAAAATGTCGATGCAGGTGAGGATATGCACTGCCACTGTGAATTTACTTGTTATCTGCATAGATGTTCATCTCTTTCTTACTCTCTTACCACGCTGATACGCTGCCCGATGTGACCGCCTTTTTCGATCTCGTCCACCATAGCAATAGCGTAATCTGCATAGCTGATAATGCTCTCGCCCTTAGAGTTGAGCGTCAGCTCCTCGCCTGCGAGAATGTACTTGCCGCTGCGTTCGCCGTCAGCCTGAAAATCTCCGGCAGGGCTGATGTATGTCCACTTTACGTCATTTCTCTGACGGAGTTCACCCAGCGCCTTTGCCATAGCAGAAGCCAGCGGCTTGAAAACTTCAGGGAAATCTGCACCTTCAGAAACGCAGGCGGTATGCTCAGCGTTCACATACAGGCTTCCTGCGCCGCCGACAACGAGAAGTCTTGTGTCAGTTCCCGAAAGAAT
>DEBW01000173.1:2942-13949 GCA_002348905.1 Ruminococcus flavefaciens
CCGAAAGCGTCTACAACAGCATCAAAGCCCGTGAGGTCTGCTGCGGTAAGAGCGAACAGGTCTTTCACGATAACGTTCTGAGCAGCGGACTTATTCTCGCCCTTGACAACTGCGGTAACGTCAAACCCTCTGTTTACAGCCTCATTTACGATAAGCTGACCTGCCTTGCCGTTTGCACAAATAACTGCGATTTTCATAGTGAATACCTCCTGATTATATCATGATTATGGTGTTTTGTAAAGTTGTAAACATTTCTGTTTCAACTTTCTGATATCAGTATATCATTCCTATACTAAGTTGTCAATAGTTATATTACAACTTTGGAGGATTGCATAAAAATCAAAGGTTGTTATGCGCTTAATATACAAAACTCTTGCATTGTTTCAAGCAGAAGTCATCTGTTCACTTTTCAATGCTGATCTTCACACCTGATTTGAACCGTAACTCCATATAGTCGGAGTGGAAGCAATAAATTTATTACTTACAAAAACAACAGCTCCCTGACGGGAGCTGGCCTTTTTGTATCATTATACTGCCTTTCGTCATTTATATAAGCAAAAGCTCGTCGTAGATAGACGAGCTTTGCATAGAATTAGGACAGCCTTTCAGTGTGATTCGTGTGATTTTTCGTGTGACTGACCCTGCATTTTCGTGTGATTTTACGCAGTTTCAACGTCACACGTGCATTTCTGACTGCATTTGCTTAGACAGCAGAAAAGCCTGTATTTAGCGTTTTCTGCTAAATACAGGCTTTTAATTCTGGCGGACAGAGAGGGATTCGAATATTTGAAATGTAATGTTTTTGCCGATTTATAGCCAAATATTTTCTGCGTATGGAATAAATCATATGGAATAGATTTTTGCAGCAATTCCATATAATAATTATACTATCGCCTCTATCAGAGTCTTGTCCTCAAATTGAACAGCCTTAACGCCCGACTCCTTGCTGTCGTTGAAGCAGAATGTGAGCAGATAGCCTGTTTTTAGTCCGTAGGAATCAAGGTAATCGGAGAGCTGTTTCTCGCCGTCCTCATTGTACTTCTGACCGTGCCATATCTTCAATTCGATGATGTAGCGCTTGCCGAGGTAGTCAATAACTATATCCATGCGGCGGTTGTCACGAGTCTGCGCCTCAACGTAATAGTTGCCTATGCCGTTGATTATCGGACGGAGATAAATAAGGAAGCACTTTCTTCCGTCCTCCTCGATGAATTTCTCAGGCTTATCGCCGTATATCTCGTGGAAGTGAGCGATAAACTTGGTCAGTATAAGTTCGACATCAAGAACGCCGTCCTTAACGAACTCTGGCTTGTCAAAAGTTCCAGCCTTAGCGATAGGCGTAGCCTTCATTTCCTCAGAGGTCAGCATATCGTTATAAAGTCTTGTCTCGAAAATCCTGTTAGCGATAACAACTCCGTTATCCTCGACTTTGACAAATCCAAATAATAAGAGAAGTTTTGTAGCTTCGTGATCAGGATTGTATGAGAATTTTTGTCCGTTGGTAAGAACCTGATACAGGCTCTTTTTCATCGCAGGATAGTCCTCAAGCTTGTTTATAAGCGAATCAAACAGCGGCATATTCATGGTTAGTATCTTATTAACAGCAGATACTATTCCGTTACTGTTCCATTCGTGAATATTTTCGTCTATCAGCTTGCAGATATTTGATACCAGTACAGGATATCCCGATGTATAGTCATAGATAAGCTGAGCGACAGCCTTTATGTCCATACCAGTCTTATGGTCGCTTTCATAGTCGGAAAGCATACCTGCGATACCGTCAACAGTCAGGCTCATATTAACATTGAAATCAACTGCGATATTCCACGGGCTGTTGTGCTGGTGCTCGGAATCATCACGAATCTTCTGTTTCAGATTACGGATATCCCTTACGCCTGCAAGTATAACAGACTTAAAAATCGTTATTTTATTTCGTCTCAGATAATATCCTCTGAGCATACTGAGAAAATCTATGAAAACCGCATTGTTAGAGGCTGTGTCTATCTCGTCGATAAGAAGCACAACAGGCTTTTCAGCCTCGATACAAATGTCACAGAAAACGTCAAAAAGATCAGCAAGCACTAAATCTTTACCGGATTTGAGCTTTTTCAGAGTATCAGCAATATCGCTTCCTACTGCTTTTCTGACCAGTTCATTTCGGTACATCTCACGGGCAAAAGCAGAAACAAATCTCTCCTCAGTGCTGAAATCAGAGTTGCTAAGAAGCTGAAAGTCCATACTGATAACGAGATAGTCCGGAGTAAGGAATGTTTCAAGTGCATTAAGAGTAGTGGTCTTTCCGTACTGTCTTCCACGGTTGATAACAAAATAGTCCCCACAGTCTATCATTTTCTTTATAGCGATAAGGCGATCGGTTATATCGACCATATAATGCTGATCTGGGAAACAAGCTCCTGTTGTATTAAAACGCTTTTCCATTATTTCACCGCCGTTCATATAAAGTGATCATCATGTATAGTATACCATATCCTGACCAATAAATCAACCTGCAAATATAAATAATTTCATTTGTCCATGCACTTGTTATCCAGCGATACATATTATGAAAATAGACTATTCTGCTATGTGCTTTTGCATAACAGAATAGTCGGAAAGGAATCATATGCATGATAACAAATGTAGTTATAGGGGTACTTATCCCTTTTATCGGAACAACAGCAGGTGCTTTCTGCGTGTTTTTTTCAAAGCGTGAATTCGGAAAATCAGTTCATCGTGCCTTATTGGGCTTTGCAGGCGGCGTAATGATCGCAGCGTCGGTATGGAGTCTGATCATACCTGCAATAGAACAGTCAGAACAAATGGGTAGGCTGTCATTTTTCCCTGCCGCAGCAGGATTATGGATAGGTATACTGTTCCTTATGTCAATAGATCATATCATACCACATTTGAATGCCAAAGCGGAAAATTCCGAAAAAACTGATACTAAGCTTTCAAGAACTGCGATGATGATACTTGCAGTTACTCTCCACAATATTCCCGAAGGAATGGCAGTTGGAGCTGTGTACGCCGGCTATCTCTCAGGCACTGCAAAAATAACTGCTGAAACAGCATTTGCTCTTGCACTGGGAATTGCGATACAAAATTTTCCCGAAGGGGCTATTATCTCAATGCCTCTCCACGCTGAAAACAAAAGTAAAGTCCGTTCGTTTGCAGGCGGAGTATTATCAGGCGTTGTTGAACCCATAGCTGCACTGATCACTATTTTTCTCGCTGATTTTATTATCCCTGTAATGCCCTATATGCTAAGCTTTGCGGCGGGAGCAATGATATATGTTGTTGTTGAAGAATTGATACCAGAGATACACGAAGGAAATCATTCCAATATAGGCGTAATAATGTTTTCGATAGGATTTACTATTATGATGACCTTAGATGTTGCTCTTGGATGAATCAGAAAAACTATTGCAATGCAGCGGATAAGAAATCATAAGTCCTTATGATGTAATCCTTTATCAAATCATAGTTTGGGCTTATATCGGGGAAAGCTGCTTTGGTTTCACTCTCTGCTTTCATTATACTACCAATAATTTTTTCTCTATCAGGCAATTCAGCTTTAAGAACTTTACAACACACTTCATTTGAAAGGAAGCTGTCAGTAAAGACGTTGCCCTTAACGCTGTCTATCCTCGGAACGCCTGTTGAGATAAGTCCGAGGTTATAGTCAAAACAAGGAGCAAGTCCGATGATCTCACCTGTTGAACTGTCACGAAGCACGCCTGCGTTCTGATTATGCCTGTCGTCATTATGGAGCAGAGCGTCATAGAATACCATCATAACATATGGATTTACCAGCTTTTCGTCAAGTCGAGGTATAATGTATTCCGGTTCATCGTGATCTGTATAGTAGTTGCAGAATGGCTCAAAGTCAACCGCAGCATTGTTAGTGAAATCCTTAGATATAATGAAAGTGGTCGTGATACCTGTCTCGGAAGATGCAGAGCGCTTTATTTCATACTCGGCTACATTAGCTCCAATAGCTTTAAGGAACTGATAAGAGTAGTATTCGCTGATAAGCTCCTGAGTATTTCCGTGCTTGAACATATACCAGATTCCGTCAATATAACGCCAAGCCTTTTCGTAGCTTCCAACTGTACCGAGTTCACGGTAGCCTTTGGTGTTGCCGCTGTTTGAGACTGATGAACCGTAAAGGGCAATATCAGCGATCTCTTCATTATACTGCTTTAACGAAGTATAATCCAGCTCCTCGTCAGCTTTCTGAATCCACCAGTTGTCGGTTATGGAAATTCCGTGACCTATATCAATTACCTGCTCAATATCATCCGGCGTTCTCAGTCGAAGAGCCTTGAACAGCTTTCTTGAATGTGAACGATGAATATCAACGCATCTGTTGTCAAGCCATATTTCAAGCGGCATACCAATTGCAAAACAAGCAGGACACAGTGATCGGTCGATAATCTCGCTTATTCCATTTTCGTTAGCAAGGGCAACTACTTTGTCCTTGTGCATTATTCTGTAATCCATATGTCCTCACCTCATAAAACATATCTTATACATATTATATCACGAATAAGGCTGTTAGTCAAACAAAAAATGGCTATACCGTAATATAGCCATTTTCTATTTATTCCTTATCTGATCCTTCAAGTAGACTATTGAAATAGTCGTCTATCTTTTTATCGACCTGCTTGCGCTCCTCTGAGAACGTGTGCTGATACACTGATTTCAGAGTGGAGTTTGTAGACCAGCCGCCCCGTTCCATAGCGTACTTATCGGGTATATTAAGCATCAACATAACGCTTGCCGACAAGTGGCGTAGGTCGTGGAATGTCATATGATAGCCGTGTTCTTCAAGCAGTCTATAGAACTTGCTGCGAAGCGTCTGGTACTCCATCTGTACAATAAAATCATCCTCTTTCTCATGAGGTACTGCCGCAATCAAGTCCTTTATGTAGTCAGGTATCGTCAGCTTTCTTGTAGATTTATAGGTCTTATTCTGGTCACGGACATTGTTCTTTCCGTCGAAGTAGATGTTGCTGCGGCAGACTGTGAGAACATTACCATTGAGGTCACGGAATTGAAGTCCTCTTACTTCACTCATACGCAGAGACGCCACATTGCAAGCATACATGGCAGCTCTACGTCAGTACCACGTACCATTTCGATTACCTGCTCCGCTGTGGGGAGTTCCTTAAGCTTGGGCTTCCTTGCAGGATAAGTAACATTCAAGACCGGAGCTATATCGTATAATTTCAAGGCTGCACATACAAGATGAACTCCTTCCTTGATAGTTTTAGCACCAACTTTAACAGCATCCTCGTTTATAGCCTGCTGCATAGTATAGCTGTTGACTGCACGAACATCGAGCTTCATAATGCTCTGCAACCTGTTTCTGCGAAGAATTCCGTAACCTCGAATTGTTGAGGGGGCAAGGACATTCTGCTTTGCCGCTATATAGCCGTCTACTGCATCAGCTACCGTTAAACCGGCTTTTCGCTTCATGCCGTTGACAATATATTCGGCTGCTAATTTTTCTGCCTCCCATTTAGTAGGAGCGGTAAAGGACTCTCGTATCTTTTTACCGTTATCGTCCAGACCTACAAAAACCTGTGCGTTCCAGCTTCCGGACTTCAATTGGTGAGCTTCCGGCATTTTTCGTTTAGGCATATTAATTCCTCCATATATCAGTAGAGGGCGTATATTAGGCTTACGCCATAATACGCCCTCTATCATTTTTGATTATGCACTTATCAGTGCCTCGATGTCGAGTCCTGAGTGCTCGATGAAGAGCTGTACGCGCTTCAATGTGAGAGCAGAAGGATCGTGGTCGTAGTTATACAGTGTCCTTGTTGTGAGCTCCATCGTCTTGGCAAGTGCCTCGTCTGAAAGTGAATTCAGATACTGATAACGGCGGATATTGCTCCAGATTACCATATAAAATGTATACGGCTTAGTCTTGGCTTTCATAGTGTTCACCTCGCTTTCGTACTGCTTGACAACAGATTATTGCTGTAATATAATAAGTATAGATTGGTGTGTCCAAAAGGGCGCTCGCCGTTAATGAAACTGTTAATTATCGAATTTGTAAGTCCAGCCGATAATAGTAGCTTGAATGTTTTTGCCGTCAAAAATGTTGTAGAGGAGACCGTAGATTACGCACTGTCCCTGTTCCAACTTGGCAAGTACAGACCTATCAATGCCTGTAAGCTTAGATATTTCAGCAAGATTATTATCCTTTGGCTTAAAGAACACAAGTGTTCCGCAGTTACCTATAATTCTTCCAAGCTTGTCCTTAACAGTTGAAAATTCTTGTGAAGCGAGCAGCATACGGATTCCGTGCTTTGCTCCCTTTCTCAGCATAATGTCGACTGGACCGTCTGTATCAAGGTATAAATCCTGACATTCATCGAGAATCACAGTGATACGTTCATCAGGGGTGTACTGTTTATATGTATATAAGCTTGCGAGCAGCATATCAATTACGTGAGAGCCCTTTGCAACGCCGTCAAGTCCTGTTGAGATGACCACTATTTTTTTCTGAGCACCGAAGAATTCCTTCCATGAATCATATTTTCTGGGAAGATTCTCATAGTCCTCAAATACGTCCTCAAGCTTGTCGCGGAGAGCACTTTGTGTTTCGTCCTCCTCATCAAGATAGTCAAGGATATCGCTGATTTCAACGCTAGCCTTTTTGTCCTTGAGCATAGCGCCTATGTGCTTATAGAGAACCTTCTCTTGAACATTTCCAAGCACTCTTGCAGCAGAAGCAAGAACTCCGAATATGCGCTGTTTCTTCTCAGGAAGAGTATCACAGTTGTCAAGATTAGCAAGATTTATCGGCATTCCCTGCTTTGGAATATTCCAAAAACTGAATAACCTATCAACTGTAAGAGCTGAGAGGCGTTTCCTAACCTCATGTTCTGACCAAGCACCACTGTTATCAAATATAACAACCTGATCACCATCGAAAGTTGCGGCTACTGCCTGTACACTCTCGTATACGGTCTTGCCTGAACGTGAAATTCCCGTGATGTATTGGTGATAATTCTCATCACCATTCACAATCTGACCGTACATAATAGATTTTTGTTTATTAGTTGCTATAGGATGAGCAAGTATAATTCCTCTTCTATGTATATCCAATATGAAACCTTTATTAACTAATTCATTGACTTTTTCAGCATTTTCCGCAGTTAGGATCTTTTTCGATATACTGTAGCAACAAATTGTTTCTTTGATACCTGGTGCAGTCTCGATTTCTATATTGCGCTTGTAGCCGTTATTTTTGTGAAGCAGATCCGTTTCACTTAGTGCTGTAAGCAACTTTTTTCGCTTATGCGTTGTTTTCATCTGCTGAAGTAGAATTTTATCGATATATCCAGCCTCAAAGTTGATATAATCTTTATCTGCAATCATTGTCAACTTATTTGAGTGGTAATTATATGCACTGCCCTGAGGCTCAATCTTTATCGTACGGAAAACATTCTTGTTGATGACATTGCGGAAATCATTGGTAATTGCAAGTGCAGAATCACGGCTTGATTCTGATCCGTTTTTTAACCAAGTATTTATCTCTCTTTCTTCATCATTGAAAATCAAGTTATATTTTTTCATGATATGCAAACCTGCGATTATTAATTTTTTTGAATTTATATTTTCTGAATTTACGATAGTTCTTTTCATGTAGTCAGAAGCATGAATAGCTTCGTTTATTAACGCTAAATTGTTTGTCGGATCATTTTCAACAGCATTAATTAATGCTGAATCAAATTCTCCAGAGAGCGTTTGAAGCTTCTCAGAAACGCCGCACGGAACTTTGTCCGCAATATTAATGTACATTGCAGGTATCTCTGACGGAAGATTTGGAGGATTCTCTGATATTATCGTTATCAGATGACGTGGATTGTTTTCGTTCCCGGTTAATCCCTGCAAATCATCAAGTATGATACGCACACGATTATCATGCTTCTTCCAGTCTTCGATATAAGCATCATCGTAAAGCAGTACATTACCATCGTTAACCTTGCTGAGATGCGCTTTTAGCTCAGTATTTGTTGCCATAAGCGATAAAATATCCTGAGACAGGTAGTTTTGCGTTTTAAGCAAAGCAATCAAAGTTTTGGCTGCCGATCTGCTTGCCGACTCAACAACAATCAACTGGTCGGGAACTATGCCTTCTTTTGCTGCAAAATACAGCAGCAAACTGGCAAGACGTATCGCAACAAGCAATTTATATTGCCAGATATTCGGCAAGGTTTTAGCATATTCTTTCGCAATTTCCGTAAGCGAACGTGTCGTGTTAACGAGCTGACGTTCACGAATATCATTAGGGTAATACACCTCAAGTCCCGGATACATATTTCCGTTGCAACCGAAGTATACCTCACCATTGTCACTTTCCGAGAATCCGGACTTTTTCGGAGTAACGAGGAATTTTTTATTCTTCGCTTCCTGTATAGCTAGATAAAGTGCTGAAATGAGGTATTTATCAGGGCAATCCGGATTACGCTCTATGAAGCCAAGGTATGGAAGTATATTCCTCTTACGATAATCTTTTGCAGGAATTGTAACAAAATACGTCTTGCCATTATACTCAATCTCCAAATGAACGGCATCGTAATCGACCGGACTTGTTGCGTTAACTATCATAAAAAGCTTTACAACAAATGTTCCGATTTCTATTGAACGACCATCATCACGCTCCTTGACCGTCCACTTATGTGTGTACTTGTCTTCTTGAATCGTGCGTGGAAAATACTCCCTATGATAAGTGCCTTTTTCATACATCTCAGGATTGAGAAAGGCACTCTGATAGGACAATTTATCAAAAACGCCATATGCAGACGTCATTGTCAGCTGTCCGAAAGGCTGATAATTCAACTGATACACATTTCGACCTCCAATTATTCATTATTTCCAGCTGGTATTTTTATAATATCATACTTTAGTCTTCATGTCTAAGAGTGAAAAATCAGATTTCGTTCTCACTTAGGAAGGAGTAAAAATGCAAAAGATCATAATAACGAAAATATACAATGAAATTCTCAAATACTATAAAACATATCCTCAATATGACGATAATTACTTTGAACAAACCAATCAGATCATTGTGGATGAAAGGGCAGTCCAAATAGAGACAACGGCTAAAGATGCTTTGGAAGCTAACGAAAGAGATTTTCAAGATTTGCTTTTTAGTCGGGATATTCCATACATTAATGAAGAATCATTTAATAATAAAGATGGCAAAGGATATGAACGAGTCCGAAGATATTTAACAAAACATTTCTCATATCTAATGAAGAATGTATTATATATTGATATGAGAAGTATCAAAGCTGAAGGTTCTAAGGGTTCGTTTTTCATATATCAAAAGGATGCATCAATTATTAAAGAGATACTGCTTAGGTCTGTATCTCAAAATGAAATGGATCTAATAATAGGGCAATGGCTTGACGGAAAAATCAAAGATAATGACTATGATAGTATTACAGAATTAAGTACACGACTATTTGGAGTAATCAAGCTAAATAAAGTTGCTGAGCCTTCTGTAAAAGAACAATGGATCGAAACGCTTAGGTATGCTCTGAGAACTGATTTAGCATATACTATGACTGAAATTGAATATACACTTAAAGAAGCATTTTCAAATTCGCTACCATTTTCGATTGAACAAAACAATGATACGTTCAACCACTCTTATATCAGTAGCTCAGTCGTTAATTATGTTAACGCACTTGATGAAAATGCTCAAAAATCAATCGTTAATAATATTTATCAATATATGGAATCTGTTGACCCGGAGCATATTATGAACGACATTGATATTCCACCTATAGAATTACTCAAACTAAAGTGTGTCTGTGAATACATATGTACACATAAGTATATAATGGAATGCTTTCCAAATAGTAATAAATTCAAGTCAGCAATTAAGTATTTTTTATTAGTAGATAGAGATTTTAATGTAAAATTAAAAAATCGTAAAATATATGATAAGAACAGGTATGAGAATAAAAAATCACAGAAATAATTCAAATTACGATTTTCAGAACAAGCTTCAATAAAAACGTTTGCAATTTGGGCTGCTTTTGACGCTTTTTAAGATGATTATTCTCAAAAATCGTAATTGATGATTTTTTTCAGTATTTTTTTATTATAAATATAGGGAGCCTTCTCAGCATAAAGGCTCCCTATCATTTTACACCTTTCTATACAATCTGTAATAGCAAGACTTGGAAACACCAAGTTCATGCATAGCTTCTACAGGCTTCTTATTTCCGCAGCGGACTTCTGTCAGTACTTCACGCCAGTTGTCTGGCAGAGACTTAGGGGGACGACCGAAGCGGACGTTTTTCTTTTTGGCAGCTTCGATGCCTTCACGCTGGCGAGTTCTTATCTTCTTACGCTCGTTTTCTGCGATAGCGCCGAGCACCTCAATCAGAATGGCATTTATCATGTCCATTACCCACTCCTGTTCCGGCGGAAAGTCTGTAAGCGTTGTTGGGATATCAAGTATCTTTACCCGTACTCCTGCCACTTTGAACTCTTCAAGTTCTCGCTTGATGTCTGCCTTGTTACGGCTGAGCCTGTCCAGCTCCTTGATAATGAGTGTATCACCTTTACGGAGTATCTGACGTTTGAGATACTGATAGCCTTCACGTTCTGTATCCTTACCAGAGGCTTTATCAATTATTATGTTCTGCTCTGGTACTCCAAACTTAATCAGAGCTTCAAGCTGTCTGTCTTCATTCTGCTCTCTGGTAGAGATACCCATAAATTCTGTTGTCCATAATGCTCCTTTCTGTCCCAAAAAGTGGTGGCGACTTTCGGAACGTCTCAAAAGTCAAAACACCACTTTTTGGAACGCTATTTTCGCTATTTTTCAGATGTTTCATAAAGTATACTTTTTGGAACTTAAAATACTCCTCCATAGCAGTTCTCATAGATATCCTCTCCGCACATATACTTCACATCTCTGAGTGTTTCTTTGAGCAGATCATGGTCAGCGAGCATTTCTTCAATCTCGTC
>DEBW01000173.1:14287-15359 GCA_002348905.1 Ruminococcus flavefaciens
ACAGGAAAGTGAAGCAGGCACATCGGATTGCTGCCTTTTATTATGTACAGGCTGTTGTTCTCGTCAAGTACGGAAAATGTGAAGTTTCCCTCAATAGTCTCAGCCATGTATTTAAGGCTGTCGAAGTTCAGCTTCTGCTGCGACTCTATAAGCTGACAAGCAGCATAGCTGTCAGTTTCGATGTGGGTATCGGGTATTATGCCACTTTTGCGTAGTTCCTTGTCATTCCACAGTACTCCATTGTGAGCAAAGGCAAAGCTAGTATCGCCGGCTATACCGGCGAAAGGATGATTGTTATAATTAAACTTGCCGTCGCCCTGAGTTGTCATGCGAGTATGTCCCATAACTGCTCTTGCTTTGTCAGGCGGATTGAAATGAAGCTTGTGAGCAGGGCGTGGACGCTTGTAAATCACAACTTTACCGTCTTTGATATACGAAATACCAGCTGCATCTGTTCCTCTTTCCTCAGCAGCATTAGCGAGAGCTTGTGTAAGTTTTCTTTTCGTTCTGTCGGAAATTGTTCCCTTGTAATCTAGCCAGCCGAATAGTGAGCACATACTTATTCCTCCCTCACTTAAAGATGATAGGAGTATCAGAATGCTCCTGTTTATCCAGTGATTTTACAACTTTCTCGATTCGGTTCACCATATGTGTTGTAGCGATCACAGTTGCAAGCGTTAAAACAAGCCTTATATCGCTGCCATATATTTCAGGTAAAGGTAACTTCGGAATCTTCTTTATGATATCTAACTTATTCATTTTACATTTCCTCCTGTGCATCAATATTTTCGTTTATGTATAAATTTCTTTCCTTGAGATACTGTATTAGCTCAGGTTCTTTTATGTTGCTGACGAACTCAGACCATGACAGCTTGTGAAGTCCCTCTTCTGAATAATAAATAGCAGCATCAATGATAGAATTCACCAGTTCCAGTGTGGCGAGAAAAGTATTGAGTTTAAGCGTACCTCTGAACATACGGAACTCAATTGTTGTGTAGTTCATAAGGTTGACCGCTGCATATCTGCCGTTATTGCCTTTCTTAGCCTTGTCAAGTATTGCTTTCGCAGAGTT
>DEBW01000142.1 GCA_002348905.1 Ruminococcus flavefaciens
GGCTGGGTTTGGTTGGCGCTTACATCATAACTGATAAGGGGATAACACTGTTATATCCCAGTCATTAAAAGGTCGAATTACTAACTATGAAATCTTCAAATGTCATTATGGACTGATTTGAATTCACAGAAGAATATGAATAATATCTAAGTATCCAACTTGCATCGCTGCTCGTTATAAGTCCGTCTCCATTTATGTCATTTTTCTTTATTTCAGTTTCAGTTAACTCTCCACCAGTACTTGCTTTTACGGTTTTTGACAGACAAATGTCTGCATCTTTTAAATTGATATATCCGTCATAATTGATATCGCCTAATTTATATTCTGTAGTTGTATATTCTATAATTGTATATTCCTTAGTCGAAAAATCTCTCCAATTAATAATACCAAATAATTTCGAGCCAGCAGATATTATGATTTTATTATTTACAATATCCTCCTCTTTTATTGAAATTTCTTTATCATACTTTTCTCCATATTTAAATGGATTTTCTCCATTTGTTGTATAGTACGTTTTGAAAAATTTATTAATTAAAAAAGGTGTGTAGTCCATTGTTATAGTTCTATCTAAAGAAATCTCAGATGAAGAAGGTGATATTACAACTTGTTCAGTTGAAAAATAATTAAATATAATGCTGAAAATTGTTCCTATCACTCCGATTTTGATGATTTTTTTAGTATAAGGTATAATTTTATCAAATAAAACAGAAGACTTACCCATAAATTTCCACCATTCTTTCTACATCAATTGCTTAATATTACATCTTTACTTTTACTGCGTTATATTCTGATACATCTTCATCAATTCAGCGACGCACTCGCTCTCGGTCATGGTCTTATAGTCGAAGCCGTAAGCGGACATAACCGCCTTATCGTTAGCCTGATGAGCCTTGCGAAGCTCAGGGGGCATAGTAAGTTCATCGTAGAGGTCAGCAAGGGAGCTTTCGGGATATTTAGCTCTTGCATCGAGGATCATCTGAGCTGTTTTCTCTATGGCTGCTTTCTGTTCGTCTGTCGGGGTACACCACGGGAAGTTGTTGTAAACATTAGTAACTGTAATCCTATAATCACTCTTTAATCTCCCACATATAACTCGCATCCAAGCCATAAACACATTTGAAGTTAATATGCCAAAATCAAAGAGTGAAGCATCAGGAATAATCTGAACAGAGTTATTGGCAATTACAGTAAACGGCAAATACCCTATTGGTACATAACGCCGCCTTTCGCTTGAAGTAAGAGGTAACAGAAGATAATTACCGCTTTTAGGTTGCCGATTTTCAGTAAATAAATATGGATAATCAGCCCATTTTCTTGTTGCTTCTTTGGTACTTGCTAATCTAAATTTCTTAACCATCTGAACTCTTTCTATTATTTCGGGGTATTTTCTTAATTCAGCAGGTGAAACATTCTCACACCATAAGCAATATCTTTTTGAATTGTTGATAAAAGTTTGTCCATTTGTTGCTTCACGAAGTATGCTGGTAATATCAGGATACTTTTTGATTAATAAATCATATTCATCAGGTGTAAAATAGAAAGCTCCATCATCTGTACCTTGACTTCCTTTATTCATAATTGTTACACCTTTGCAAAGAGGTGATTTTCTATCTTCTACAAAAACTATATCCGTATCAATTAAATATGGATTGATTATTTTTACGACCTTATCCGTTCCATTATCATATAGTCTCTTGTCAGCCTTATTTTCTGCAATACTAAAGCCAACAATAACACAGTGAACGTGTGCTTTCAGACTTGCTTCACTGTCCCAACGGAACGTCCGATGTGCAAAGTCAATATGTATTCCAAAGCGGTCATACAGCGGTTTCCATACTCCTGCAACCTGTTCGCCCTGTGTTATGCTATTGGTTGAAACAAAAGCGGTTCTGATACTTGTATCAACCATAAGCTGTGCAGCCTTGAAGTACCAACACGCTACATAATCATTTTTGCCTGCTGTTTTATAAGTTTTACCACTGCTATCAACGTAAATTGATTGAATATCTTGCTTTTGAGCATTACTTTGCAGAGAATAACCGACAAACGGCGGATTTCCCATAATATAGGATAATTTATCCTTTGGAACAACGCTCTCCCAGTCAATGCGGAGTGCATTTCCCTCGGCAATATTAGCGTAGGATTTAAGGGGCAGGAACGGAATTACATTCTCGACAATGTTTTCTGTCTCCTGAAGCATCTGAGCTTCTGCTATCCAAAGAGCCGTCTTTGCAACAGTGACCGCAAAATCGTTTATCTCAATGCCGTAAAACTGCGAAATCCCTACCTTTACAGGAGTTATGACCTCACCGCCGAACATCTTTTGTCCGCCAAGAATAGACCTGAGAGCTTCATTTTCAAGTTTACGCAGTTCCATGTAAGTCTGCGTTAAGAAGTTGCCCGAACCGCAGGCAGGATCAAGGAACGTGAGACTTGCAAGCTTGTCACGAAATTCTTCAAGCTTTGCTTTTCTCGTCTTTTCGACCTTGTATTTTTCCTTGATATCGTTCAGCTCATTTGTCAACTCATCGAGGAACAGCGGACATATTACCTTGCGGATATTATCGACAGAGGTATAATGCATACCACCGGAACGCCTTGTCTCAGGATTCAGCGTACTCTCAAACACAGCACCGAAGATAACCGGCGATATTCCCGACCAGTCAAATTCCTCACTTGCATTTACAAGTATCAGATCAACTATTTCATCAGTAAATCTCGGTATCTCAATATTTTCATCGGCAAACAGACCGCCGTTGACGTATGGGAAAGCTGCAAGTTCATCGTCCATGTATTTGTCACGTTCTTCGGGTTTGGTGTCGAGGACTTCAAACAGCTCAATGAGAGCCTTGCGGAAGTCTCTCGCAGAAAAACGCTTCATATAGTCATGGAACATCTGATGCTTGCCGAAAATATCAGCATCTTCCGCATACAGGCAGAAAACGAGCCTTACACAGAGCTTGTTCAGACTTTTAAGCGTTTCGGGATTGTCAGGTTCAGCATACTGACTGCGGAGAGCATCATAAAGCTTGCCTACAATGTTTCCGGCTTCTATGGAGATTTCTTCCTCTTTTTTGATTATCTCAGACTTCTGCTCAACCATGAATTGAAGTCTGTAGGCTTCTTTCGGTAAGTCTTTCAAGAATATCTGCTCCGGCTCTCCGTTCGGCTTCTCCATATCGTATATGAGAAATTCTGCAAAGTTACAAGTGATTATCCAACGAGGACGCTGCGAGTATGGCAGCTCCGCAGAGTATCTTTTCGCTTGCTGAAACGGAGAAAGCAATGTACCGTCAGACTGCTTTATGCCTTTTCGCAAGTCCTTTCCTATCGACTTCTGCTCGATCATAACGTGTGTGGACTTGATATAGCCGTCAATAAAGCTTGTGTGGTCAAGCATTACCTTGTCCTCAAAGCTGATAAATTCGGTTATATTATCGACTTCCATTACATTTTCAAGCAAGTCTATCCAAAACTGCTGAGACTGTCCCTTTTCGTAGCCTTTATCTTTCCAACGCTCCGCAAATTCCTTTGCAGCCTTTTTATCCATGAGCTTTCACCTCGTAAACTATGTTACTCATATTTTACCACATCTTGCACAAGCAGTCAATGAATATCACCGGCAAATTTTACGTAAAAATAAAATTGTGATATTATAGCACAAAAATCTCCCTCAGCAATGACCCGCCCCCTGTCAAGTA
>DEBW01000031.1 GCA_002348905.1 Ruminococcus flavefaciens
CGGTTGGCTTAATGACATTAGACAATCTGCCCTCTCCCTTTCAATGTAACAATAAACCAGTTTTTTGCTGTTGCATTCAGCGGCTGTACATCACTCAGAGAATTTGTTCCGACATACGGAAAGAACTACTTCATAGAAAGCGGAATAGTTTACAACAAGAATAAAACACAGATCATAAAGTATCTGCCTGCAAAGCCTGATACATCCTACACAGTAAACGACGGATTAACTGTTGGATTCAATGCTTTCAACGGTGTAAGATATCTCCAGAACATCAATGTTCCGACCGAACTCAATGAAAGCACTGCCGGCACTATCCTGAAAAAATACAATGCTATCCTCAGACAGATTGAAAACGGCAATATTTCAATAAACGGTGTAAGCATATTCACATATTCAGAGGATGATTCAGAAGAACCACAGGTAACCCCTGTTTTCCGTGATGTAATATGCAGCAACTTAGAATTTATTACTTCACCTTCAAATCAATATGCTAAGCATTATGCTAATTATGTCGTAAAGCAGATAATAAATGACAACGATACCGATTTTATTAAGGCTTTAAAACTTCATAACTGGTTATGCGAGCGTGTAAATTATGACCCTGTCGTTTCAGCTGCTATTGCAAGAGGCGAAACTTATATAGGCGAGAAAAAGAACCATTGCGATGCATCTGCATTTTTACATTATGAAAATGCAAGCGATTCCTACAGTGAAGCTGGTTACTATACAGTTTGTGACGGCTACTCAAGAGCATATAAACTTCTCCTTAACGCTGCCGGCGTTTGCTGCGAAAGAGTAGAGGCTGAACCTGCTGACGGCGGAAAAAACGGTCATGCATGGAGCGTTGTAAAATTAAACGCATATGATAATGACCATGACAATGACAGATGCTATTATGTTGACGTAACATGGGATGACAATAAAAACGGCTGGGACTATACTTATTTCATGCGTTCAGATAACCCTGATGACTTCAACCATTCATCCAAATATACCAACTGGCACATTGTCGGCAACGATGAAAACAGTAAATTATCAGCTATTCCTGAAAAAACATACTCTATCAAGAATCTTGGTGACCTTAACGGCGATAAAAATGTGACCGGCGCTGACCTTGTTATACTTCGTGATTACGATAACAGCAGCAATTGGTCAGATGATCAGAGAGATAACGCAGACCTTAACTTTGACGGCGTTATAGATGATAATGATGTTCAGTTCCTCGCTGAATTTGTCGATGCAAGACTTGGTGATATCAACGGAAGCGGCACGGTCGATCAGGACGATTATAACTCTTTAGCCAACTATCTCACAGGTATTGGCATGGTAGATTATATGAAAGTTGCCGCAGATGTAAATATGGACGGTAATATTGATAATAATGACCTTGAAGCTCTTAAATCACTTTTCGGACGCAGCTATGGAAAAGTTAAATACAAATTCAACGAATATTGCTTTGACAAGATACAGCAGCAAATCGCAGAATAAATTATCAGATATTTAAAGGAGTTATTATCATGAAATTTAAAAAGGCATTTATTACACTTGCAGCATCTGCAATGTCATTATCAGCAATAGCAGCACCTGTTCTCTCAAACAGCAATACTGTATTTCAGTACGCCGGCATAACTGCATCTGCTGCTAATGTAGGAACAGTTACTCAGAACGGCATAACATATTCCCTTTATGATTCAGTAACAGAAAAGGGCGTTACAAGATATAATATAGCAATAGTTTCCGGAAGTCAGGATACTACCGGATGCATTACTATTCCGGAAGGCATTTATGCTAACGGAGGCTACTACAAGGTTTATAAAATATCAAGCAGGGCTTTCGCTAACAACAACATGAGTGCAATTGATATGCATAACGCATACAGTTTATATTACATTCCAAAGGATGCATTTTCCGGCTGCAAAAAATTGACTGATGTTGTTCTTCCATATAACCTTGATGAAAGCTTTGACGTTCGCAATACATTTATTACCTGCTCTGCATTGAAAGCATTCGGAGAAGTACCTTGCGCAAATTATACTGTCATCGACGGTATTCTTTATAACAAGGATGCAACTAAGATGCTTATTTATCCACAGGGAAAAACCGACAGCGATTACACATTTCCTGCAACACTGGAAAGCTACTTATTAAGCTTAAACAATTCCTATTCATTCAATAATATCAAAAACATAAATATACCTGCTGATCTGTCAGAAGAACAGATAAAAAAACTGAGCGATCTTTTCCTTAATTTAGTATCATCAGAAAAAAAGTATGGCCTTTTATTCAATGGTTCGCCTATCTACACAAAAGATGAGAATAATGAATCTGCTCCAGAAATCAATCCTTATCTCAAAGACCGTTTTTATGAGGAATTTACAAGTTATCTTACAATAAGCAACGCATATGCAAAATATTACGCTGATTATGTCGTAAATACCGTCTTAGATGAAAATGACAGCGATTTCGCAAAAGCAGTTAAACTTCATGACTGGTTATGCGCTCACGTAGAATATGATCCGGTCGTTCAGGCTACACTTGATAAGAAACTTCCTTATCACGGCAGCACTAAAAATCACTGTGATGCTTCTGCATTCCTTCATTTTGAAAAAGCTGATGATGAATATTACGAGCATGACGGTTTCTATACTGTTTGTGACGGATATTCAAGAGCGTATAAACTCCTTATGAATGCTGCCGGCATAAGCTGCGAAAGAGTCAGCGGTGATCCGGCTGAAGAAGGCGGTTATGGTCATGCATGGAGCATTGTCAGATTTAATGATAAGGACGAAGATCCAAGCAATGACAAGTATTATTACGTTGATGTAACATGGGATAAGATACCAGGAAATTATACATATTTCATGTGCGGCGGAAAAGAAGGCTACGGTGAGCATGGCACAGAATTTATCAACTGGCAGCTTGACTCTAAAAATGCTTTCGATGTACTTCCGGAAGAAGGCGATAGCATACCTGATTTTGGCGATGCAGACCATGACGGAAGCGTATCTGTCAACGACTACACAAGAATTAAGGATATCATAACAGAAGGCGGCTATGATGAAAATGCTGATGTAAATGCTGACGGTCAGGTCAACGATGAAGACGCTGATATAATAGCAAAATACATTTACCTCAAACGCGGAGATACCAACGCAGACGGAATTATCGACAAGTGTGACGTAAGCAGGATCACTGCATCTGCAAGATTAAATATTTTCAAAAGCGACTATGACATAAATTTTGACGGAAAAGTTGATTCCGCTGACGTTGAAATGATTGAAAATATGGTAGGCATTAAAACTCAGAGCATCAAAAATATCCGCTCAAGCCTTATCAATGACATAGTTTATCACACATCTCCTGAATTCAACATTGGTGATATTGATGATTCCGGAAACTATAACTATGCTGACGCTCAGATGATCTACAATATCGTTACAGCAGAAGCAGAAGGATATGATATCTATACAGAGGAACAGCGTTCAAGAGCAGATATAAACCGTGACGGCAGCGTAAATTCTGCTGATTCGGAATTGATAAACGAATATCTGAATAACTCAATTGCTGGTGATACCACTTCATTCTGTCAGTTTGTTCTCAATAAACTCATGAAGTAATTCTAAAGCATCATAATATTATAAAAAGCAAACGGTGTTTCCTTTCGCAAGGAGACACCGTTTTTATCAGATAATAACTTATTACCAATCTATCTTGATTTTTGAATCCTTTGCACCTTCATTGTAAAGCGAAAGTTTGATTTTTCCTGCGGTAAAACCGTCAAGCTGAATCTTATCCTTTGTATGGTCTTTCAGGTCAATTACCTTTGCATTTCCGCCCTGAAGCAGCAGAAGATAGCTTTCACCTTCTGCACAGCTTGCTTCAACCGTAAAATTTTCAAGTTCTTCATCGGTCAATGAGATAGTTCTTTCAAGAGTTTCGCCTGACGACCTGTATGATACTTCCCATTGTGAACCGATATTATTATTTACCATTCCAACGGATACATTACTGATAACCGGCACATCGCTTGAAAATAATACACTTCCTAAAAATCCAGCTGTCGAAAGAACTAACGCTGCTGCACTTACTATAGCCGGAAGCTTGAATTTTTTCACTGGCTTTCTGTCCTTTCTGCGTCCTGCAAGCATATATATCAGAAATCCGAAAAAGTTCGGAGTGAAAATAGTTATAAGCAGCCATACAAGCGCATTGTCACTGTTTACCCGTGCGTCAGAATACACGTACAGACAGATAAATACATAAAATGCTATAAAAGTCAAAAGCATTATAGCAGCAAGTGCAATAAATAAACCAGTAGTCATAATTCATACCTCTTTCTGAATGTTTCTAATTTCATATTTCCCAGCAGCAGCGGCAAGTGCCACTGCCATAAAAAATATGATCGCTGCAAGCACAAATGTTGTAAGCAAAGGAATTATCTTCCCCACAAATACAACAACTATTGTTATTGCGAAAAACAAAGTTACAAATACAGCCGTAAGAGTAAGTACGATATTCCGCAGAATCATCCGTTTTTCCTCTTTTAAAAGCTTAGTGTGTATGCGTTTTTTCAATTCATCGGGAACTTCATGCCGTTCCGAGAATGTTTCTGTCAGAAGTTTTTCATCCATTATCAAAGCCCTCCTTTTTAAGCTTTTCGGCAAGAAGTTCTCTTGCCTTGTGAAGTCTACTTTTTACCGTTCCCTGCGGAAGCTTCATTATTGCAGATATACTGGCAATATCATGCTCACCATAGTAATAGAGAACTATTGGTACACGATATTTCTCTTTAAGTTCTGATACAGCTTTTTTAAGTGCTGTTTTCAGCGCTGAATCCTCAGCAGATGCCTGCAAATCCGTATCATTCGGGATATTATCCATTATTTCCGGCGCAGGTGATATCAGCTTTTCATTCTTTCGCTTCTCTTTACGGAAAAAGTTGTGGGAAAGCTTCACAGCAACGGAAAGAAGATACGATTTTGGATTTTCAGTAAGGACGATATCATCCGCTTTTCTGAATGCTGTAAGGACAGTATCCTGATAAAGATCTTCGGCATTTTCTCTGTTTTGCATAATGTATACGCAAAAACGGTATATATCGTTCCCGTGAACTTCAAGCAGATTTTCAAATTCTTCGGTTGTCAAGCTCTCACCGCCTTTCACTTATATATTGTCATGACATTACGACTGGTTCACTTTTTTTGCAAAAATTTTCTATAAAAACCATTTTGTACAATAAACAGGCGGTGCTTTTATGTAAGCACCGCCACAATCTGTCGAAAACCTCAGGATTTGGGATTCTAAAGGGACTAAGGGCAGATTGTCAAGTCAAGTG
>DEBW01000007.1:0-201 GCA_002348905.1 Ruminococcus flavefaciens
AGGCTTCTGTTCAGCCTTCTGAATCGGCTTCTCCGAAACAGTAACAGTCTTTTCCTCAACTTTCTGAACTGGTTTCTCCGGAACGGGAGCAGTTTTTTCGGCTATTGGAACTGGAGTTTCAATAACCTTCGGCTCAGTTTTTACCTCTGCTTCGGGTTTATTTCGTTTTACTGCCTTTAGCTTGACCACCTTTGCTTTTTT
>DEBW01000007.1:383-4758 GCA_002348905.1 Ruminococcus flavefaciens
TTTGAAGCGTTTGAAGCTCGGTATTATACGCATTTTAACACATAAAAATATACATAGTGCACAAACGCACTTTGATTGTTTAATTAAAGAAAAAGGAAAATATTCCAAACGATATAATGACTATCAGTTTTTTCGTCATATCATACATAATATGAAGTTCGATGCCCATAATGCAAATTTAAGTAAATGAAAATGCAAAATTTATGCAAAAGTCATTGACCGTTTGAGAAGCAGATGATATAATCATGTTAGTCAAGGCGGAAAACGTCTATATACCGCCAAAAGGAGGAAAATTAAATGAAAAACTATGCAATAAAAACTTTCGTACTCTCGCTTGCTGTATGTGCTGTATTTGCTTCTTGCGGAGAAAAAATATCAACTTCTGACAGTAAGTTTCAGGTGAGTGAAGAAACCACAACTTTTGCTGATACCGATAAGATAATACAAGCCGGAGATATCCAGCTGAAAAACTCATACAAAGTCTCAGATTTTGAAATGCCGTTTGAATATGATGAGCTTTGGATCACGGCTCATATAGCTGATACCGGTGAATATATTTTCTGTGCAGGAGTATTAAAAGAAAATCCGGAGGTGTATGATTACGAACATCACTACTATCGCATGAGCAATGACCTTTCATATTCAGAGGAGATAAAGTTCAGCCGACCAACAGAAACTGCTTCTGCTGATTATTACGATGAGGAGATTTATTTTAATAATGACGGTACATTTATAGTACTCTATACTCTTGAAGACCACGGAGGTGTAAAACTGCCGGAAGTATATGATGAGAGTTTTAATTATGATGCATATAACGAAAACTGTACTGTTTCACATATCATGTGCAGTTATGATCCGAATGGAACGCTGCTTTCTTCTTCTAAAATAGAATTTCCTGACAGCTTTTTAGACCAGTGGGGAGATATAGGAATACACAGTGTTGCTGCGGATAACGGTAAGCTGCTTATAAGCACCTATAACGGCGGTCTTTACAGATTTGCTTCTGACGGCACTTATAAAACCATTATTGAACCAAAGGAAGAAGATAATGGATCAAGGTCATTTGGCTATGAGATATCACTTATTTCTGACCGTGACGGAAAAATCCTTGCCTGCACTATTGATGAAGAACAAAAACAGAGCGAAGACGGCTATTATGATTATGAATACAATATTTCATACTGTGAAATAGGCGAGGATGATAAACTTTGCGAACCTTTATACAGCTATAGTTCTTATTACGGCGGAGGTGTACCGATGCTTTCGGGTTCGGGAGACTATAGATTATACACATATGATGATACTGCATTTTACGGTATCGACGACAGCGGAGAAAAGACAGAACTTGTAAACTGGCTTGATTCTGATATGGAGCAGATGGCATTATATCCTATCGGCAACGATGAGTATTTTGGTATAATAACTAACTTTGACCAGATGACAGGTGAAGGAACGACACGTACTGTCAGAGTTACACGCCGTGATCCGTCAGAGATCGCAAACTTAAAGATAATAACTGTAGATTCAAGCTTTTCATCAGAAATTGTAAATAAATTCAATTCTTCGCAGTCTGACTACAGAATAAAGGTAGTTCCTTATGGGGATGAAAAGTCAGAGAATTTCAACTATAAAGATTATTCACAGCAGTTCAAGCTTGATATCATATCCGGAAATGCTCCGGATGTTATAGGAGCGCCTACCTACGACACGTATATAAACCTGCAAAAGAAAGGAGCTTTCGCTGACCTTTACGAGTTCATCGACAATGACAGTGAGATCTCACGCAAATCGTTCATGGCAAATTATCTCAGAGCTATGGAAAACTCTGACGGTACTCTCTGTGCGCTGAGTCAGAACTTTGATATTAAAACTCTTGTGACAAAAACTGAGGTCAACGACAAGGAAAACTGGACTTTTGACGAGATGATAAGACTTTACGATGATCCGCCGGCTTCATCTTCACATCTGTATGAATACGATACTAAGGAAGAAATGCTGGAACTGATGCTGTCGCCTATGACTGACCTGATAGACTACGATAAGGCAGAATGTAATTTTGAAAATCCTGAATTTATCAAAATGCTCGAATTCTGCAACCGTTTTGTATCTGAGGTAGATATGCCTGACAAGATGGATGATCCTGAGGGACATCAGATGTTCTATTATAATAAGTTCATGCGAATGAAAAATAACGAGATACTTACAGAACCTCTTGAATTTGGACTTCCGTCAAGCTTCACCATGATAAAATACTTGCAGGGAGACGGCTCTGAGCTTACTTTTGCCGGATTCCCGTCAAACAACGGCAAGGGCGGTAAATTAAAACCGGGCAATCTTATATGCATGAACAGTAAATGTGAGAACAAGCAGGGAGCATGGGAATTTATAAAGTTCTGCATAACTGACGTAGAATCTGATATAAATAACTATGAGACGGACTCTATACCTGTTATTGAAAAGAATTTTGATAAGCTCATCGAAAAAGATGCAAATACACATCATTCTGCAAGCGGAAATGAGTTTCCTTCTCCGACAAAGGAGGAGCAGGAGAGTATAAAGAATTATATCCTAACCTGTGACAGCCTTGAATGTGAACTTGATGAAGATATATATGATATCTGCCTTGAAGAAGCTCAGGCATACTGGAACGGAGAGATTTCATCTGAAACTGCGGCTGAACATATACAAAACCGGGTATCTATACTCATAAGCGAAAGGAACTGATAGTTATTCTATCACTATATATTAAATATGTATAACTGAAAAAAGGCTAAAAATGACCGTTTCTCAATTTTACTAAAGATATATTTGCATTTTCCATTGACCTTTTTATAAATCCGTGGTATAATAATATTAATTTATAATACATCTTATTTAAAATTTATATAAGGGGTTGATGAAATGAAATTCAAAAATACTTCTGAATTTCAAAGCAAGATCAAACGCATTATCATCACTGAAGAGGAAATACAGCAGAAGATAAAGGAAGCCGGTAAATATATCGACTCGCTGTATGACGGAAAACCGATACTTCTCGTAAGTATCCTCAAGGGTTCTTTTGTATTCCTCGCAGACCTCGCAAGAGCTGTCTCAGTTCCGTGCGAAGTTGGATTTATGGCTGCGAAGAGCTACTATGAGAGTACACAGTCATCGGGTATCGTAAAGATAACTATGGACCTTGAACGTGATATCTCAGAATGCCACGTTATCATAGTTGAAGATATCATTGATACCGGCAGAACTCTCAACGATGTTGTCAAGCTTCTCAATGCCCGCAATCCGCTTTCCCTGAGAGTTGTTACTCTGCTTGACAAGCCTGAGCGCCGTATTGTTCCATTCAAAGCAGATTATTCACTTTTCACCATTCCTGACTATTTCGTTATAGGATACGGACTCGATTACGGTGAATATTTCCGTAATCTCCCATATATAGCAGAATATACAGATTGAGGCGGATAGTTATGAATGATATGATCGAGAAAATATTTAAACTTAAAAAGAACAATACAAATGTTAAAACAGAAGTCGCTGCGGGTATAACCACGTTTATGACAATGGCGTATATCCTTGCGGTAAACCCTTCTGTACTTTCAACTACAGGCATGGACGGTACGGCGGTACTTCTTGCGACCTGTCTTGCATCGTTTATCGGAACAGTTTGCATGGCATTTATGGCAAATCTGCCGTTTGCACTTTCTGCCGGCATGGGACTCAATGCGTACATGGCTTATACAGTATGCGGAAATATGGGCTATCCTTGGCAGGTAGCGCTCCTTGCGGTATTTATTGAAGGTATCGTATTTATAATACTTTCAGTCACGAATGTGCGTGAAGCTATCTTCAACGCCATACCATTCACGCTTAAACAAGCGGTATCAGTCGGTATCGGTATGTTTATAGCCTTTATCGGTCTGCAAAACGCCGGACTTGCTGTAGATTCAGCTACACTTGTAGCGCTTACAGATTTCCGTGAGAATTTCCACACAAACGGTATATGCGCTCTGCTCGCCGTTATCGGTGTACTTCTTACCTCGATACTTTATATCAAAAAGGTAAAAGGCTCGATGCTTATAGGTATACTCGGAACATGGGGAATGGGTATGATATGTCAGCTCTGTTCGATATATGTACCTGATCCGGATAACGGCTTCTACAGCCTGTTCCCGACATTCAGCATGACAGACTTCTCAAAGCTCGGCGAAACATTCGGAGAGTGCTTCAACGTAAACTTTGATACGATAGGTATATTCAACTTTATCGTTGTTATTTTCTCATTCCTTTTCGTTGACCTCTTTGATACACTCGGCACACTCATTGGTGTAAGCACAAAGGCTGGTATGCTTGATAAGGAAGGCAAACTTCCGGGTATCAAGCC
>DEBW01000007.1:4809-5052 GCA_002348905.1 Ruminococcus flavefaciens
ACGGGTATCAAGCCTGCACTTATGGCTGACGCTGTTGCTACTTCTGTCGGAGCTGTTCTCGGAACTTCAACAACAACAACTTTCGTTGAATCCTCAGCAGGTGTTGCGGTCGGAGGAAGAACAGGTCTTACCTCTCTTACAACAGCAATACTCTTCCTGCTTTCAATGTTCCTTGCACCGATATTCACATCTATACCTTCATTTGCAACTGCTCCTGCACTTATAGTAGTAGGCTTCCTTATG
>DEBW01000007.1:5161-6860 GCA_002348905.1 Ruminococcus flavefaciens
TTCTACAGCATTTCAGAGGGTATATCAATAGGAGTTATCTCATACGTTATAATCAACCTTGCCTGCGGTAAGGCTAAGAAGATAAAGCCTATAATGTACGTACTCGCTGCACTTTTCATATTAAAGTACATTTTCTTATAATAAAACAAAAACTCCGGTATCTCAGAATTACTTCGGGATACCGGAGTTATATTTTTGGTTTTCTCTTGAATTTGCAGTTATATCATGTTATAATATTGGAAAATATCATGAAAATGCATCTGCTGAGAAAAGAGGGGAGAAAGCATGAGAAAACTTTATATAAAGCTGATACAGCCTAAAATGCTGCGCCGTCCGATGGATACGGGCATAAAGCTGCATATGGCTCCGCCTTTGGGACTGCTGACGATAGTCAATATGGTAAGAGACGAGCATTACGTTGAACTGGAAAATGAGAATATCCAGAAGATAAACTATGAAGATGTTCCGGATATTGTAGGGATATCGGTTACTGTTGACACTCTGCCAAGAGCTGCAAAAATTGCTGAGCGTTTCCGGAAAAAAGGCTGTATAGTAGTAGCAGGAGGAATACATATCACTACATCTTATGAGACTGTTCCTAAAGATGCTTTTGATGTGCTGTGTATCGGAGCAGCAGAAGGTACATGGCAGCAGATAATACATGATTATCAGAACAATTCATTAAAGCCGGTCTATCACTGTCAGAAACCGCTTACAGGCGATCAGATAGTCTCACCTGCCTATGATTTTCTTAAAAAAGGGGAGTATCTGTACTGTAATGTAGTGCATACAAGCAGAGGATGTCCGTTTCGCTGCGATTTCTGCTATAACAGTGCCAAAGCACATCACTATGTCAACCGTAATATCAAAGATGTATTGGCAGACATAAAAGCGGTCAATTCAAAGCATATCATGTTTATCGACGACAATTTTGCAGGAAATCCTAAGTGGACAAAGCAGTTTCTTCGTGTTATAACTCCGATGCATATTAAATGGAGCGCCGCTGTATCTATTAATGCGGCTTACGACGATGAACTGCTTGACCTTATGAAAAAATCAGGCTGTCAGAGCTTATTTATTGGATTTGAAAGTGTGAATCCGTCTTCTGTGAGCGGAGTTCATAAGGTGCAGAACCAGACTCATGAATACGAAAAGGCGATAAAAGCCATTCATTCAAGAGGCATAATGATAAATGCAAGTTTTGTATTCGGACTTGACGGAGATACTCCTGAAACTTTCCGTACAACTCTTGACTGGATAGTGAAGAATAAGATAGAGACCGTTACATCGCATATTCTCACACCGTACCCTGGAACTGCGCTTTATGACAGAATGAAAGCGGAAGGCAGGATAACTACAAATGATCTTTCACTTTATAATACTGCTCATGTGGTCTATAAACCCAAGGGAATGACAAAACGGGAGTTGTATCGTGGATATTTGCAGATATATAAGGATATTTACAGCGTGAAAAATATTTTCCGCCGGTGTCCTGAAGCAAAAGAAGTACGGGCAGCTTATTTCATGTTTAATTTTCTGTACCGGAAGTACGGCAAATTTACAGATATGCTTTGTCAAAAGATAACATATGAAAGGATAGGCTTGATTGCAGAGAAGATATCAGGCTGTATATGATATGCAATGATATCTGCGTTTGCTTCTTTTGTCGATACTTTTTATTAGAACCTGTCCACATAGG
>DEBW01000007.1:6974-12888 GCA_002348905.1 Ruminococcus flavefaciens
CCTATGTGGACAGGTTCTTAAAGCTCGCTGTAGTAGTTTTTCTTTCCGAAAAGTATCGAATCAGCTTCATCATCGTCATTTTCGATATATATGCCGACAGAGCCTTTTTCCGAGATGAAACCGGCTTCATCTTCTTCGATGTCGTCGAATATCGACTTAAAGAATTCCAATATCTCAGAGTATTTATTGGAAAGCTTTTTGTCGTTATAATAGATATCCAGTTCGTCCAGATCAAATAATTCCAATGCTTCAAAACAATAGTCATCATCATAGAAGACGTGAGAATTATTATATCCGTCAGTATAGATTTTATCGTGGATATCTTTTTTGAAAACATCTATCGGTTCTCCGACTTTTTTACGTAATTCTTCTCGTTTGATGCCGAATTCAACACCGTTTACAGATGTATTCGGTATGACTTTTATTACTTTTTTCATATCTACAAGCTCCTTTAACATTAAAGTGACTTTACAAGCTTATAATCCTGTAAAGGATATCGCTTTAACTATATTATACTCCGTATGTTTGTGTTTTTCAATATATTTTTTGAGTTTGTATTTTTAGCTTAGCTGTGAGCAGTTTTGGGATTGACTTTCTCTTGCTGCTGTGCTATAATTCAGATGCAGGATGAGAATAAACTTTCTGATGAAAAAGGAGTAAAATCAGTTATGAAAAAGAAAATTTTATTATTTGCTCTATGTTTTATGTGTGTCGGTCTGATCGCTTGCGGCACTAAAAACACAGATACAGACGTAACACAGACTGAAGCAAGCACTTCCGCTGCGAGTGAGCAGACAAGCAAAACGACGGAAACTGCTGCTTCTGTTCAGGATGAAACTTCTCAGCAAGATGAAACCGTGGCGGAAACAGCCGAGACTATAGAAACGTCTGCCGAGGCGGTAGAAACATCTGCCGAGCAGAGCGAGAGCAGTTCAGAAGCTATTACAGAGTATCAGGCGTTGAATGCGATAAAAAATTATTGTTTCATTAATAATCCGACTCTGAAAAATATGGTGGATTCGGCAGAATATAATATAAGTTGGAATGTTGTACAAAATGATGCTGATGAAATAGTTGTTTTGTACAGGTCTTATACCGGCGCACAAATACGCTACTATATTTCTCCTGTTTCCGGAGAAACATATGTTACTGAGCTTGTTCCGGGAATAATAGATGAGGAACAGCGCACAGACGAAAGCTTTAATGTAAGAGATTATTTAGTGTGACTTTTTTGCTCTTGCGAATAACAAAAAGTAAATAATGTACAGTGGCGGAAACTTAGATAACGTTTGCCTGCTGCTGTACATTATTCACTATTCATAAAAAACTAAACCCAGCAGTTTCCTGCTGGGTTTTCTGGTCGAGGTGACAGGATTTGAACCTGCGGCCCCTACGTCCCGAACGTAGTACTCTACCAAACTGAGCCACACCTCGACAACACAATAAATTATACACTAAAAAAGTGAAAATGTCAAGGGGGATACGAGTAAAAATATATATTTTATATATTTAAATAAATATAACTGTGAAAAAGCAGGAATATAAATTTAAAAAATAAAAAAATATAAAAATGGTTGACAATTTTGAAAAAAGATTATATAATGTATATTAGTCGCTTTATTTATTTAAAGCTTTACAGATTTATACAACAAAATATTGAAAGGTCGTGACACTATGGGTTCAAAAGCCGCTACTTTTCTCATACTTGCGATATACGTCGCAGTAATGGTCGGCATTGGAATCTACACATCAAAGCGCACAAAGTCAAGTGAGGACTTTATGCTTGGCGGACGCAGCGTCGGCTCATGGCTGACAGCATTCTCTTACGGTACAACTTACTTCTCAGCCGTAGTATTCATCGGATACGCAGGACAATTCGGCTGGATGTATGGTCTTTCCGCAACATGGGTCGGAATCGGCAACGCCATTATAGGAAGTCTTATCCCATTTTTCCTTATAGGAAGAAGAACGAGACTTATGTCAAATCACCTCAATGCAAGGACTATGCCGGAATTTTTCGAGAAGCGTTTTGGCTCAAATTCACTTAAAACAGCCTCAGCACTTATCGTATTCGTTTTCCTTATACCTTATACAGCTTCCGTATACAACGGACTTTCCAAGCTCTTTGGAATGGTATTCCACCTCGGTGAGCATGGAAATATCATACTGATACTTCTCATGGCTGTATTGTCTGCTGCTTATGTTACTCTCGGCGGATACAAGGCAACAGCTCTCAACGATTTCTTCCAGGGTATCATAATGCTTATAGGTATCGGCACAGTTGTAGGACTTACAATGGCTAAGAAAAACGGACTTTCAGAAGCTGCAAGTGCTCTTAACCTTATTTCCGACGCAAAGACTCCGGAAAATACACTTGGTTCATTGTTTGGTCCTGATCCGATAAACCTCTTGGGAGTTGTTATACTCACATCTCTCGGTACATGGGGACTTCCGCAGATGGTTCAGAAGTTCTACGCTATCAAGGATGAAGAGGCTATCAAGAAGGGCGCAGTTATATCAACATTCTTTGCAATAGTCGTTGCAGGCGGATGCTACTTCACAGGCGGTTTCGTAAGACTTTACTGCACACTTGATATCAACGAGAATTCTGACAGAGTTTTCATCGAGACAGCTGCAAACGGCAAGCCTGTATACGATACAATGATACCTGCTCTTATTCATCAGGCACTTCCTAATGTTATGATAGGACTTATCGTTGTACTCGTTCTCTCAGCTTCACTCTCAACACTTTCTTCACTGGTACTTACATCAAGCTCAACACTTACAAATGACCTTATCAAACCTCGTGTAAAGGACTTCACAGATAAGAAGCAGATGCTTACAATGCGTATATTCATCGCAGTATTCCTTATCATTTCAGTAATCATCGCAAGCAATCCGAATGCTTCTATCTCAACACTTATGTCTTACTCATGGGGAGCACTTTCAGGCGCATTCCTCGGACCATTCCTTTATGGTCTGTTCCTCAAAAAGACTTCAAAGGCAGCTTGTGCAGCAAGCTTTATCACAGGTATCGGCATAAGCGTTGTGCATATGATACTGTTCAGCCTTAATATAAGCGCATTTGACGGTATCAAGCAGGCAATTATTGATCTTAACTGTCCGCTCAATATTCTTTCTCCGATAAATGCAGGTGCATTTGCAATGATAGTTTCACTTATCATTGTTCCTGTAGTAAGCGCAATAACAAAAGCTCCTGATGAAAAGACAGTTGAAAATGCGTTCATTTCGCTTAACACATCAGCTAAGAGTGGTTCTTCAAGCAAATCACATCCAAAGTCAGCTTAATAAAAAGATAACAGCACTTCTGAAAAAATCAGAAGTGCTGTTTTTTATCTGCGTTTTTTTATGCTGTAGCCCTTGTTTTTGAGGGCATCTCTGACGATATTGGTATCGCCGTAAGTTCTTACAAGGGTATATCCGGTTTTTTCGAGAACATCGTTTTTGAACTGGTCACGTTCTATGCTGTCTTGTTTCTGATGACTGCTGTCATCGAGTTCAATGAGGATAATTACCTTCATATCGTCGGCTATGGCAAAGTCGATATGCTTTGATCTTATCTTGCTGAAATATCTGTTCCATTCGTTGTGCGGAATACCGCTGTCAACTTCAACAAGGTCAGCGAGACGTATTTTTGTGAGTATCTGCAAGCCAAGAGGCTCAGTGACTTCGGTCAGTCTTTTGTAGAAGGCGTATTCATTTTTTGTGAGCAGATAGGTCATATGATATGGCAGGTCATCTTTTTTGTTTGACGACTTGCTTAGAAGTGATATTATTACGATAAGCACTACAGCGCCTAAAATTATAACAGCAGTATTTGAATCCATTAATATCTCCTTAAAGTTAATGACAAAAAAATTCCGCAGCCAAAAGACTACGGAATTTTCGGGGTTGTTGATCTCAACTGGTCTGAGTGACGGGACTTGAACCCACGGCCTCTACCACCCCAAGGTAGCGCGCTACCAACTGCGCCACACCCAGTCAGTGTTCCATGAACTATTCAACCAACAGTAATAATTATATCACTGTGCATGAAAAAAGTCAAGGAAAAAGTCTGAGAGAGCACATATTTTTATTATTTAATTAAAAATTCGTTGCTACTAAGAAATCGTCCATATCATAGATTTTGATGTTTTTGTTTTTCTTTGGAACGTCCTTTTCATCAAAGAATACAACGATGATATTTTCGTCAGCAGTTCCGTTTATCATACTGTCAAGTTTCTCGTCAGCTATCTTGCTGAGGTTTGCATATTCACCTCTTGCGACAGCGAAACAGCTGAGGTCAAGGTCATATTCGTCAGCGTATTCGCCGAATTCATAGAACAAGTCAGTACGTACAAGGTATGATTCAGGCAGCGGAGCAAAGAGTATCTCATCAGCTTTTTTGCCTATCTCATCCCATTTCGGATCAACAAGCTTTGAAGCGTATGTCTCCATAACACGGTCATTGTAGTTTCTTGCCTTCATAATGTCTTTAAGGTCAAGGAGCTGCACGGATGTGAGGAGGACAATAGCAAAAATAACGGATTTTTTGCCCGGTATTCTTGATATAACGTACATTACGGATGTGTATATAATGTATTCAGCTATCCATGAGAAACGTCCTGTAGCACGGAATATGCTGAGTCTTGCAGCAACTATTTCCGGTAATTTTATCTCGTAGATAACACGGGCATTGAGAGTTCCTTTCGGACTTGCAGCGTACAGAAAAGTGATAACGAATATCAGAGATGCGCCGATAACTGCTGCACGCTTTGTTTTCGGGAGGTCTTTGAATGTGCGGATCAAACCCTTTTTCTCGGACTTTATAACTATAAGCATGATAGCTAAAGCTCCGCCGAGTATTACACCAAGACCAAGATATGCGAAACCTTCACCCTGACCGTCGAATTTATTCATTGCCTTGATGAATTTAGAGTTGTTGTCACCATTGAAGAAGGTATTGAAGTTTGAACTGTAAACACCAAGACCTCCGGCGGCGTAACTGCTGCTGCCGTAGAAAGCTCCGAGTACGTACATAGTCAGCAGGGTAGAGGCAGTAGTTGAAACGAAGCAGAGTATCGGTCTGAGGATCTTTTTATTGGCGATAAAATCAGTGATGAAGTAACCCATCATAATAAAGTATATCATCGGCACGAAATACATATGGATAGAAACGGCGATGATACCGTTGAGCGCCCAGAGTATTATCGGAGAAGCCTTAAACTTCCACTGACGGTTCTGACATACCCATGAGAGTATCGCAATGAGGATAACCCATTGTCCTGCTAAAGCCTCGTGACCGTACATACGCTGGAGTACAGGCGGACAAACGATATAGACGATGCATCCGATAAGGCTGAAAGCAGGATTCTTTGTTATCCTGAGGAGAATGAGAGAGGATATACCGCCCTGCATAGCAAAGCTGAATAATCCCCATATGCCCATATACTGGAATGTTTCAGGCAGCATAGGGGAGAGAAGTTTGAAGAATACAGCCAGCAGAGGTATCGAGTCCGTAAATATGATAGATATAGGCTGTTCGTCAATAAGTCCGTCAGTAAGACCTATCGGGAAGTGCCATTGCGATTTGCGGAAAAATTCCCAGCCGATGTAGTGTTGTGTACCGTCGCCCTGATAGTTGAGAAGCCATGCGTCACGAGTAGGATCAAGAATGTTTACGCCGTATATCAGCAGAAACATTACAGCACCTATTGCTGCGCCAAGGCAAAAGATCAAGGGCCATTTTGATGATTGAGTTTTGTCTTTTTCCATTTTCCTTTTCCTTTGCTTTTTAGTAGTATTGTAAACAAATTACATTTTATTATAACACTTTGATAATGCTATGTCAAGGATTGGATTAGCTTGACACACGGCAACAGCATTTACTTTTTATTAACGTATGCGACAGCAA
>DEBW01000007.1:13066-14304 GCA_002348905.1 Ruminococcus flavefaciens
AGTTGATTTGCGAGCAAATCAACGTGAATTTCCTGATTATTTATAATAAAAAAGTAAATGCTGTTGCCGTGATAGCTTGACATAGCTATATATGCATGATATAATTTGTATATATTTCGGGTATCGGAGGCGATTTTATAAGAGCATAGCTTCTTCTTGTCTTAATTGTAGCATTAACAGCAATGTTCTTACTATTATTATAAATACGATAGATCTGGTAATAAAAAACTATGTATAAATATTATGAAAAATGAAACCTGTAAAATACTTTTTGCCATGAAAACACCGCCGTTCAGGAACGAACCTGAACGGCGGTGTTTTCTCAAACTATTCGTTATTCACAAAACTCAAACATTTCTTCGACAGTTGTATTAAAAACTTTTGCGATATCCATAGCGAGTTTCAGCGACGGATTATACAGTCCCTTTTCGAGACGAATGATCGTCTCACGGCGGACACCTACAAGCTCAGCAAGCTCGCCCTGCTTCATGTTCAGCCGTGCCCGATGCTCTTTTATCTTCGTCCTTAGTTCAGCCATTTTTCAACATTTTTCTCGATTTCAAATGTTCTGTCAAAAATAATAAACAGTACGCTCCGCAAAAAAAGAGCTGCACATATGTAAATAAGATATCTTGAAGCAGGTATAGTGTGGAAGCGTCCGTACATATACGCAAGGACGAGTACTGAAATCAGAGCCCACATGACGACAGTATTTGCTTTGGCGATATTCTGTCTGGCAAGCTCATCATTTTTCTCAAACTTGCCATTAAAGCATACTACCCCTAATATCGGTAAAACGTGAAACCAGTTTCCCCAATCATGAGAAAATATGATAATCAGCATGGTTACCAGTGATAAAGCATCTAAAAATGCGTGGTATAATGTGAGTGACTTGATTTTTGTTTCTTTTTTCATAGCAATTCTCCTTAATGTGATGTGTTTGTCTCTTTATGTTACAATTATATCACTCTAAAACTGTAATGTCAAGAGATTAAGTGACAAATTCATCACATTTGTAAGGCTTCACAAATTCTAATATTGCTTTATGTGCAAAGAACACAAAGTATCTGAGCGCTGTATTAGCTTCAAAAATAGAAAATCCTGACAAATCAAAAGACTTGTCAGGATTTTACTTTTATTATATTATAGCCAAAAAGCTATTACTTCATAGCCTCTTCAACAGCAACTGCGCAAGCAACTGTTGCACCAACCATCGGGTTGTTGCCCATACCGATAAG
>DEBW01000135.1 GCA_002348905.1 Ruminococcus flavefaciens
TTTTCAAGATGCTGTTCTTTTTTTCGCTCTCGCTTTTCAGCGGAAGCTTTTTTATTATATCACATCTTTTCGTTTTTGTCAAGTACTTTTTTTCAAGTTTTTTCAAAAACTTTTCGATGTGATCGCCAGTCTTTTTTAGCAGACCAGCTTTTCTATTATATCACATCTCGTTCATTTTGTCAAGCACTTTTTCAAGTTTTTTTCAAAATCTTTTCGAGATGTTCGCTACCCGCTTGGCGGACAGCTTATTTATTATATCACTTTTCTTCTCTCTTGTCAAGTGTTTTTTTCAAATTTCTTTGAAAATTTTTCGCTCGACTTTCTTTCAAAAAGAAAAGATAATATACAAGTTTTTATTGCGTCAAACTCAACTTCCCTTACAAGCCTCCCGTGCTGCGCCAGCAGTCTTACCGTTCCGCTCGTCTTGTCTCGCCCGACAGCTTTATTATTATAGCACCTTTTTCTTCCTTTGTCAACTCAAAGTTTGAATGGAGTTTGCTCGTTATTTTAGTGTATTTGGACAAGCTTTATATACACATATATATTATAATAAACCTGCCAGTTGTCAAAATGCAAAATAGACCGCAGCCTTAACCGGCTGCGGTCTTAGTCATCATGTTTTAGGTGTAGTAATTTCAGCTTTATCAAGATCAAAGAGCTTCATATTAGCTCCCTTAACCTTCTTACTGTTATCACTCTTGATATCATCAAGCTCATCAAGGATATGATTCTGAACGCCACTTGTATCCTGGATCACATCAAAAGTAGTCGGATATGAGCCGATATAGCTATCTGAAATGAAACGAGAGCAAACAACAGACTGAACATTATAATCCTTAATATAGATCTTATAGATGCCGTCCTCATCAACGATCTTGTTGATTTCTTCACCTATTTTAGCATTCCAGTCGTTAAAATTCTGCTTTCTTTTAGCACTCCAGGTAGAAACCGGATTCACTTTATTACCGCTCGCATCAACTCTTGATAAAGTTTTGCCGTCCCAGTAGATATACCATTCATAACCGGTTGAAGTATCGGTATAGATGTAATCTAAATTAGGATCAGAAGATGCCTTTGTACCGGCATTGTAAGCATTTATATATCGTCTCTCGGCAAATTTAAGGTCAGTGCAGACACGCTGTGCCGAATTGAATAACGCTTTAGCTCTATTATTCTGGGTTCTGATTCTTGCTCGCTGGATAAAATAGCCCCAAGAAGGAATCAAAACAGCTAAAAGAATACCAAAAATAGCCAATACAATGATCAGCTCAATAAGGGTAAAACCTTTTTTCCTTTTCATAGTAACTCCTCCGCCTCATAAAGTTTAAACCTATACTAATTATAGCAAATTATTCACAATCTGTCAACAAAGGATGCATAAAAATTCTCAACAATTTTTACACTTTATAATTGTGCATTTCAATCAAGAAGTTCAATAGCCTTTTTAAGCTGAACATCCTTAGACGTACCGATAAGCTCTGCATCCATAGGAACTTCGACATCCGGAGCTATACCTTTACCTTGCCAGTTTTCCCAATCACAGACAAAAAAAGAGCCGGCAGTATAATGAAGATGACCGCCGTTATCGAAATCAGCCTGTGCCTGAAAAATGCCTTTTCCGAAGGTATTCTCACCAACAAGAATAGTATCCGCACCTTGTTTCAATGAAGCAGTGATAGTTTCAGCAGCACTTGCAGTATTGCCGTTTATGAGAACAGCAAACTTTTTATCAGCAACGCTGATATCAAAGCTTTTTTCAAAAACTTCCTCATGCCCGTCAAAGTATTTCAGCACACACTTGCTATGACCACAAAGCTGAGCAGCCATATAAACACCTGCTTCAGTTTCACCACCACCGTTATTTCTGAGGTCAACGATAATTTTCTTCTGTTCCTTACATTCTTTAAGAGCCGTATCAAGAGCGCCTTTATCGAGCTGACTGATACTGTTTATTTTTATGTAAGCGACATCGCCCATTTTCTCGTAAATAACGCCTTTATAAACAACACTGTCACGCACGAACTCAATATCAAATATCTTATCGTCTCTGCGGATCGTGAGGTTTACGCTTGTGCCGTCTTTTCCGAGGAGTTTATTAGCTATATTTTCATATCCAACAGCACTTACTGACTCACCGGCAATAGAAACGATAACATCATCTTTTCTCATGCCCTGTTTATATGCAGCAAGAGTATCATCCACCTCAGTCAGGAGGATATTGCCGTCCTCGGATATGTCTATCTGGAAGCCGCTTTTTTCAGCAGTTCCGGATGTATTGACATAATTTGTGATGTCTCTTATGTCATCGTCTTCAAAATAATAAGTATAGTCATCTTCGGCGATAGACTTGACATATGTGTTAATAGCTTCTTCCGCCGATACATTTTCTTTGACTCCGGCATTAGCTTCAAGAATATCCCTGCATTCCTTTACAGCCATAAATTGATTTCCAACGTCTATAACATCATGCTGGGAATAATCCATGAAGTACCAGCAGCAGCCGGCAGCAATGCCAGCGCCGAGCAAAAATGCCGCAACATAGCCGGTATGGTCGTTAACGGTATTCTTTTTGTCTTTATCAGTATTATTAATTTTTCCCATAACTATCCTCAAAAGAAAACCTCTCTCACAATGGAGAGAGGTTTTCATAAACTTTAAGATTTAATTCAATGAACTAATTCTCATCAAGCACCTGTTGCACCAGCACCAGATCTCTTATAGCCAGAAGCACCGTCAGTAACGTAACCAGCCTTCTTGATAGCAGCCTCAAGAGCTTCCTGCTTTACAGTTAATGTGCTGCCAGAACCAGTTGGCTTGTATGTTGAATAAGTGTCACCTGTTACGATACCGCCTGGGTATGTACCTGTGTAAGAAGTATCTGTAGCTGTAGCGCAAGCGATGCAGTTACCGTCAACAACCTGAGCCTTAGCAGATTTTACCTTATCGATATCAGCAAAGAAGTTACCAACCTTCTTGTTTAAGCTAGTAGCATTGCCGAGATGACCAAGGTCACTCCATGTTGAACCTGTCCAAACGAGACAATATGAACCGCCGATATCAACGCCTTCTTCATCAAGTTCTGTGAGGGCAGAGTTGATAGCCTTGTAAACAGATGAAGCAGTAGAGTTAGCTGAAGAGATCTTGGACTTTCTAACGTAACCAAGCATTGTTGGTACGAGAATAGCAGCAAGTACGCCGATGATAGCGATAACAACGATCAGCTCAATGAGGGTAAAACCTTTCTTTGTAGTTTTCATAATAGAAAACCTCCTTTATAAATTTTTGTGCGTTCGCACTCTTTTTTAGGTTTGGGGTTTTTCGTTTGTCCCCTTCCCTTTCCTGTGATTATAGTATACCATTTCATTCATAAAAAGTCAATAGAATCTCACAAATAAATTCATGAAAATTGTATTTTTTACATTGAAACGGTAAATCGGCATTTATTTTTCTGCCTTTTCGTCATGATGCACAACTTTCTGTGAATTAATTCATTATAATAACTTTTTATTATCCTCAAAGTATAATTTTCTCCCTAAAAACTGACCAGCGTTCATAATTATTTGATATGTCGAATACCATTTTGGCGACTGTATTAGTAACATCGAGGAATGTGTTATTCTACAAATCGTTATTTCGATGTCTTGATTTACGAATCGGCAAGTTTTTGACTATTAACGCTTTGTTCACATTTTAGATACAATTTCTTTAATTATTCTGCATTTTCTCCACTTTCAGTAACCGTTTCAGATTTTTCTGACTTTGGTATCATACTCCAACCGACCTCCGCATAAGTGAGTCCGAGGAAGACATACAAAAACGGCGTAGTGTAAAATATTGCTACTCCTAATAATGAGCTTATCAGGTAAGAAGTAGTCCCGCAAAAGCATAAAAGTGTCATTTTTGAAAGTTTTTTCTTCTTGATGAACGTCTCAATCATGACAACAGACACTGCTGCAATATAGAGAATCATAACAGGCAGACCAAAATTCACAGCATACTGTAATGGTTCGCAGTGAGCTGTACCGCCGTACTCATAACCCTCAACGCCCCAGCCAACAAGAGGTCTTTTTGAGATATGCTCCATTGCTTCCTTCCATAGCCTGATACGTCCTGAACCAGCATCATCGCTGTTCTGTGGATCTGTCACAACATTTCCTATATCAATGAACATATGAACTATGCTCCAGATGAACGAATCGACCAGAGAAGCAAGCATACCACTAACAGCGATAAATATCAGAAGCACAGCTACTGCACTTTTCAGCTTATTTTTTTCATTTCTCCAGCAATAGATAATAAACATAATAAGTGTAAGAAGTACCGCAATATCTGTACCAAGGGTATCAGCCGATATCATCGCAGCCGACGCAAGCGCCATATTAGCACCGTTAAACACCTTATAGAGCATTTTTTCTTCATACACACAAAGCATAGCCGAACAGACAATAACTATCGCAAGATAATAGCAATAATGGTTGGTATTATTAAAAACAGCACCTTTCCTGTAGCCAGCACAGAGTTTCAGAGGTGTTACCCAGTCGTCGACCATTGCAACAGTATTAACTATCGAAGCCGACAAAGTAAAAATATACATGAGAAGCTTTTTATGGCTGCTCTTTATAACGAACATACCACATACAAAGTAAGTAAACGGATATCTCATAAAATCATACATATTTTCGCCAAGATAAAACTGCGGTATAAGATCAAACTCACCGTATCCACGTATCTGTGTAACGATATAGATACCAGCGCTATAAGCGCCGAATATCATCAGAGGAACAGCAGCCTTCAGACAGCCTTTCCAGTGAGTTTTAACCTTATCAAGCGACAGCAGAACATAAATAAGTAAAACCGCCAGCAGCGTCCTCACTAACATAACGACTATTTCCTCTATACTTCGTGTCATATTCTGATATGTCATCAGCGTTTCAGCTGTTATTCCGATACCCTTTCCGGTAAACGCAGTATCATCAAAAGCGATTATTATAACACGTTCAATAAGCTGCATCAACGGTGATACCAGAAATAGCAGCGCACCAACAAAGCCTATAATCTGAATGATCTTTTCAAGTTTAGGTTTATACTTGTCATATTTACCTTCCAAATCATTTCCTCCGTTCCAATTATATTTTCATTAAAAATAAAATATCCCCTGCAATATTACAGGGGATATGATAATTAATCCTGAACAGATGACGGCTGAGTGTAATTCATGCCGCCTGAAGGAGTACCGCCCATCTGAGTGAGGAAGCGGTAGAATTCCTGCTTGTCCTGGCACTTTTCGAGAGCGTCTACCTCGCTGATAACATTCTTTGCAACGAGTCTTGCAAGTTCCTGGTCAAGGGACATCATTCCCTGCTGCTTACCGGTCTGGATAGCAGACTGGATAAGGTGGATCTTGTTATCACGGATCATAGCTGCAATAGCGTCTGTAACGTTAAGTATTTCCATTACAGCGATACGGCCTGTACCGTCTTTCTTAGGGATAAGTGTCTGAGAGATGATACCAACAAGGTTGTTAGCGAGCTGAGTTCTGATCTGCTGCTGCTGATGCTCTGGGTAAACGTCGATGATACGGTTGATAGTATCAGCGGCAGAAGTTGTATGAAGTGTTGACATAACGAGATGTCCGGTTTCAGCAGCGGTTACAGCAGCCTGGATAGTCTCGAAGTCACGCATTTCTCCGACGAGGATAACGTCCGGGTCTTCACGGAGAGCAGCTCTGAGGGCGAGGGCGAATGAAGGAACGTCGTCGCCGATCTCACGCTGGTTTATCATACATCTCTTATGGTCATGAACGTACTCGATAGGATCCTCAACAGTGATAACGTGTGCGCTTCTGTTGAGGTTAACGAAGTCGATCATACCAGCAAGGGTAGTAGACTTACCTGAACCGGTAGGACCAGTTACGAGAACGAGTCCACGAGGACGCATTGCGAAGTCAGCAAGAATAGGAGGAAGCATGAGGTCCTCAAGAGTCGGGATATCGTTACGGAGAAGACGTATAGCGATAGCCGGCTTACCCTTCTGGAAGTAAACGTTAACACGGTGACGGTAACCGCTCTTTGTCTGGAAAGAGAAGTCAGTATCAATATGCTTGTTGATCTGTGTCTGCTGAGCTTCATTTGTCATCTGGTTAACTATGTCAAGTATTTCCTCTTCATCCATTTCAGGATACTGTGAACGCATTGTTCTGAGTGTACCGTTAAGACGAACAACAGGAGCTATAGCATTTGTGAAGTGAAGGTCAGAACAGCCGAGGAGACGAACCTCATCGAGTATTCTGTGTATATTAATAATTCCCATGGTATATTCCTCCCAATAAATAAGTATAGATCAAACAGAGAATGTTGTTCTGATGAGCTCATCGATAGAAGTTTCGCCGACCTGAACAAGCTCGGAAGCGTTGTCACGGAGAAGCTTGGTACCGTTAGCCTTAGCAGCCTGCTCGATCTCATCCTTACCGCCGCCGGCAGCAATGATAGCAGAAACCTTAGCAGTACAGTGGATGATCTCATGGATAGCAGTTCTTCCACGGTAGCCAGTGTTATTGCATGAAGGGCAGCCAACAGGCTCATAGATCTGGATAGAAGAAGGAATGCCCATTAATTCATTTTCCTCTTCAGTAGACATTCTTGGTCTCTTGCAGTTCGGGCAGAGTCTCTTAACAAGACGCTGAGCGATAACGCCGATAAGTGAAGTAGCAACCATGTATGCAGCAACACCCATATCAACGAGACGGACAACAGTGGAAGCAGCGTCGTTAGTATGAAGTGTGGAGAGCACAAGGTGTCCGGTGATAGCGGCACGGATACCGATCTCGGCAGTCTCGGCATCACGCATCTCACCGATCATAACGATATCAGGGTCCTGACGGAGGATAGAACGGAGGGCAGCGGCGAAAGTCATGCCTGCCTTCTGGTTAACCTGACACTGATTGATACCGTCGATATTTTTTTCGACAGGGTCTTCAACTGTAACAACGTTTACGTTTGGCTTAGCGATCTCACCAAGAGCAGCGTAAAGAGTTGTTGTTTTACCGGAACCGGTAGGACCAGTAACGAGGATAACGCCCTGAGGAACTCGGAGCATTGACTCGAAGAGCTGGTAGTTATAGTCTGACATACCGAGGTCAGTGATCTTACGAAGAGCGATCTGACCGGTAGAAAGGATACGGATAACGATCTTCTCACCGTTAACCATCGGGAGTGAAGATACACGGACATCAAGGGTAGTACCGTCAACGGTCTGAGTGAAACGTCCGTCCTGAGGGATACGCTTTTCAGCGATGTTCATACCGCTGATGAGCTTGAAACGTGTAGTAAGAGCACTATGTACAGCTGAGGAGATGTTCATAAGCTCAACAAGGTCACCGTTAACACGGATACGGATACGGGTATACTTCTCAAATGGCTCGATATGAATATCGGTTGCGTCAGCTCTGTATGAGTTTTCAACGATAGTAGTAGCGAGCTTAACTATAGGAGCGCTTTCGATACGGTCATTAGCATCCTGATCTTCAGCAGCATTTTCGCCAGCCATAGCAACCACGCTGTCGATAACGCTGTCAACGTTCTGCATTGAGTAACACTTACCGATAGCCTTATTGATAGCTGATGTAGTAGCAAGTACAGGAACTGTATCCATACCTGTGGATACCTTGATATCTTCAAGTACGATGAAGTTTACAGGATCGTTGGTAGCAACTGTAAGACGCTTACCTGTAATAGCAATGGCGATTACTGTGTGCTTTCTTGCAAGAGCCTCAGGAACTTTCTGAACAGCGTCAGTGTTGATATCTGCATTATCAAGATCAACATACTGAACTCTCAGCTTGCCGGCAAGAGCCTTAGTGAAGTTTACCTCAGACATAAATCCGAGTTCAACAACAACGTCACCGAACTTCTTAGCTCCATTTGACTCCTTCTGTGTCTCAAGAACTTTTTGGAGCTGCTCTTCACTGATCAGCCCCTGACTAACTAAGTAGTCGCCGATTCTCTCGTTTCTCATATACAAACCTCCGCTTATTTTTTAGAGTTTTTCCTTTGTTAAACTTTTGTAAAACTTGGGTGCAAACTCTTAAATTATACTTGAATTTTATTCAGAATATGATATAATAGTATTACGTCAAAATTCTAAATACAAAGGAGGAGTAAACCGTGTTTGAATTTGAAAATATGCTGCACAGTGAATTTACTGAACTGCCCTTCAAACTCATGATTTACACCATAGTTTTTCTCTTCGGCATCTGTATCGGAAGCTTTTTGAATGTAGTCATCATAAGACTTCCACGGCACGAGTCGCTGATCAAACGCTCATCCCACTGCATGACCTGCGGAACGAAGATAAGACCGATAGATCTTATACCTGTGTTCAGCTGGCTTCTGCTAAGGGGTAAATGCCATGCCTGCGGCGAAAAGATATCCCCAAGATATCCTATCGTCGAAAGTCTGAATGGAATACTTTACGTACTTACATTCATGATACTGGATATAAATGCTAAAGCCATAATAACCTGCGTTCTTATGTCACTTCTGATAGTTATCGGATTCATGGACTGGGACACTCAGGAAATCGACCTTATAATAGTAGGAATGATACTCCTGCTTGCCGTGCCAGCTGCGATCTTCACAGATGACGTTGAACTGAAGCACCGCATCATCGGCGCATTTGCTATAAGTGTTCCGTTCTTTATAATCGGAGAGGTAAGCCGTCCGATTATAAGAAAGAAATTTAAAGAAGATTTCCGTGCAATAGAACTTGGTGATACCATTCTGATGTTTGCAGCGGGTGCTCTCCTTGGAACACAGGCTGTTATCGTTTCAGCATTGATAGGAATAATTGCAGCAGCCGTATTCGGACTGATAATAAAGTTTGCAACGAAGGAATCGAAATTCGCATTCGGACCTTACTTATCAATGGGCATTGCTGTTGCAATGTTATGGGGAAATCAAATAGCAAGCTGGTATGTTGACCTGCTTACATATGAACCCCCGGTAGCTTAAAAAGCAAAAATAAATTACAGGCAGCAGCATTTGAAACTGCTGCCTGTTTTTTTATCATCAATATATTTCACTTGGAACAATGAAGATAAAATAGATATTATTGGTTGTTGTGTCTGACGGAGTTGCTGGAACAGCCGTGTAAGATGAGAAAGCCTGATCCCATACAGTAACGTAGGAATATTCATTCTTGTCTGTACCGGTATCTTCTTCCTGAACCTTGCAAACACAAGTTTCATTTTCATTTGTGGAGTAAAGATTCGGGAAGCTCATGCTGACTGCGCTCATATAGCTTGGTGATCTGAATACAGTTACAGGAACTGTATCTGTAGCACTGATCTTCTTGTTAGCTGTTATCATATTGCAGCCCTTCTTATCATTCTGATAAGCTACAACAGTAACAGCGAAGCTGTCCTTGCCTATAGTAATATCATTACCGACATTGTCCTTAGCTGTATGAAGCTCATTGTAGTAATACTTTGAGTCAACAGGAAGACCGTAAAGGTTCTTGGCATCATCTGATGAATAAGCATTTGCACCGCTGTTTGTGTAATCCTCGCAAACAGGATCAAAAGTGTTGTAACCTAAAGCATAGAAATAAGAGAAGCTTTCAAGATGCTCAGGATTTACAGCAAGAGTGGTAGTCTTGTTTGAGATAACAGCGTGCGGGAAGCCGTTTGAATCGTCGAATTCACGCTTCGGAATATTTTTTCCGAAGCCGTCAACCTCCGGCTTGAGTGGTTTGCTGTCACCGGCAGTAAAATCGTAAACGTCCTCAATGATAGTACCCGGCTTGATAGTCTTGCCGGCTGGTGTAGCCGCACAATCTGTTATGCCTGAAACATTTGACTCGTTGCATAATTTAAGAACGTGAACCTTACCGGTGATCTTATCGCCCTTATTATTAACAGCACCGTCATAGAAATCGTCAACGAAATCTCTTACAGCAGTCTCCTCGCTTGTCGGCTTATAAGGTGACTTTGTTTCAGCGAAATCGCTTTCAAAAATTCTGACGTAAGACGAATATCTCAGAGATTTCTGAACATACTCATCAATGTTGTCAACATAAGCAGCAGTTTTCTCTCTCATGGAAGATCTTCCCATAAGTTTTGATACCGGATCAACATAACTCATAACGAGAGTCATGATAATAGCGAAAATCGCAAGAACTATAATAAGTTCAATAAGGGTGAAGCCCTTCTGAGTTCTAAATTTCTTCTTCACAGTCAGGACCTCCGTTAAGATGTAGTAGTTGTAGTAGGCGCAGTAGTAACAGAAGTGCCTGTAGTAACTACCTGGATGTCGTCAACAAATTTAAGAGCAAGATTTCCGCCGAGCTGAGGCTCTTTGACAGGGGCAGAGGGGTCTACCGTAGTATACCCCTTACCCTCATACTGAATGCCGTGTACAGTAATGTTTACTGTATCGTCAGTGTCGTCGATCTCATAAGCAGCCTTCTTGTACTTTGTTTCAGCAACAGGAACCTGCTGAGCAACTTTTTTGTTAACTGTATTTGCTGATTTTGTATATGCTTCGATAGTGCTTGAAACCTGAACGAGCAGGATAGTAAGAACACTTACAACAGCGAGTGCTACAATGATTTCAACGAGAGTCATGCCCTTACGGGTTTTTGTGGATTTTTTATTAAATTTTTCCATATTTACCCTCCTTAATATTCATCGTAGTAGAGAAGCTTATACCAGTTGTTAAGGTCGTTGTTTACAACCTGCTGCTGACCGTCGCCGCTTGGGATGTAGATAACGTTGAACTGGTTAGGGAATGAAGTTTCCTTTGCGTTACAGCATCCAAGGATCATCTTGTAGGATGAATTTACCTTTGAGCCGTTGTAAATGATATCTCTGCCGTCAGTAAGTGAATTACTTGTAGCAGCAACTTTAAGACGAATATTAGGTGAAACGATGTTTGCAGCCATGTATTCAGTATTCTCAAAGTCTAAGTTCCAGCCAGAATAATCAGCATCATTCTTAGCAGCGAAAACGAACAGACCTGGTGCAGCTATTGGATTTGTAGCATTCTCATCCAATGTATTGATTACCAGTGGGTTTGAACCGTTCTTGCTGATGCTTCTGATGTAACCCATATAATTGGTTGTTGTTAAAGCACCGCCGTTAATTGTAAAGGTAGCATTCTTTTCGAGATAGAAGTAAACCTTACCGCCCTTTGAATCATCAACAACAACGTTAAGACCGGAATCAAAACTTACATTGCCTCTGATAACAACGAGCATTGTACCTGTACCAGGATTGAATACAACAGCACTGTCTTTACCGCTATGAGTACCATCTGGCATAACGCTTGCGCCATTTGTGAACTGTGTGTTGTCAAGCAGAACCTTTGTGCCCTTAAATGCCTTTACACCACCGTTGTCATATTCTGTTACGACATTATTGCCGTTCAGTGACATTTTTGCTGTAGCAGTAACACCTGATACAGAAGCAGATTCGCTGCTTATCTTGCACTTGGATTCATCTTTAAGGATATCTTCATAGATCTTAGCAACTGTTGCAGGAAGTGCATCATTGTTGTAAGGGTTAACAACTGAGTTGAGTATCTCATCCATACGTCTTACAACCTGAGTATCAAGGTATGCATCCTTAGTGTTGATATCATCGCCCTCAGCATAATTAGGATTGTAATTTGGATTATTATACTTTGTAAGACCAAGAATCACATCACGCTCTGCATAAGCAGGATAAATTGAACCATTTGCATCTGTCCAGTCAGTTATTGAATGTGTTGCAGTGCCCTTGTATTTTGCGCTGCCGCTGTAATCATAAGCATCAGAAGGATTTGTAATGAGAGTATCTCCATCATCATACTTACCATTAGCATTGTTATCAATGTAAGGGAATGAATCTGTAGGTGCAGTTCTGTCAAAATCCTGAATGTTATATGCCTGCTTTTCACGCTTTGGCTCAGGCTTTTTCTCCGGATTGTTCATTTCGTCCCATACTGGATCTTTACCAGTCAGATCATAGTATGTTACGCTCTGTGGTTGATTGTTATAATCATTAAAGTTTTCAGTATATGGTGTTATACCTGTAACATCTACTTCACGAGGATCCATCCAGCAGATCGGAATAGTTGACTGGTTGTACTGATATTTGACCGTTGAATTTTTTATAGCAATATAAGTAACTGTCTCATTTGCAACGCCTGCTTTAGGTGTAGCTGTACCGGACTGAAGGTCATTACCTGATGCAGCACAAGCATATATCGAATTTGCACCACCAGTTACATTAAGAGTTCCGTTGTTCTTGAGGTTACCGCCAACAACGAGTTTACCCTTAACAGTAAGTGACTTGCCGGAATCAATAACAAGATTCTTTTCAACAACAAGGTCGCCGTCAACTTCAAAGTTACAGCCAATTTCAAGGTTGCCCTTTGAATAAATGTTACCGCCAGCGTGTGGCTGAGCATTTGTATCAACTGTCTTGTTGATAACACTTGAAGTCCAGCCGTAAAGATTCTTAGCATTTACAGGCTTGATCTTGTTATCGAAATCTGGGTTCATGAGATAGATATCTCCGCCAAGTCTTGTATTATTACCATAGGTATCAAGACCGCCGACGAAAACATTACAAGGGAATTGTTCAGAAGTATCTGAAGGATCATTGCTCGGACCAAGCTTTACTTCACCTCTTGCAACACCGTCAACATAAATATAAGGTATCTTGTTGAACGCAAGAGTATCACTATAAGTCAGATCGCATGAATAGCTGAGTGAGCTGTAGAAGTCTGTGCTGAAAGTCCAGTCGCCCCAGATAGTGATACCTCTTCCCTCACCTGGGAATCTGATTTTTGAGAGCTGGTTCTTGTGAGAACCGTCACAAGCCATGTTACCATTGATAACAACATCTGCCTCAATAGTAGAACCTGTATTCTCGAACCAGAAATCCTTGCCTGATAAGTAGCCGGTTTTTCCAGCTGCCGGACCATTATAGCTGTAATCATAGTTCTGAGCTACAGCAAGCTCAGGAAGACCGAGGTAAGAACCGCCGTAAAGGTCGGACTGACACTTGAAGTCAGCGCCGCCGGTAGTAACGAATCCGGCACCGCCGCCCTTGCCGCCGCCCGGGCTCGGAGGATCTTTAACAACATAAGCTGTTGCCTGTGAAGTTACGCCAGCCATTGTAACATTAGCAGTAAGCTTTACAACGTCGTATTCCTTCCAGGTTTTTGTATCAGCATTGTAATACATCTTTTTTCCGGCGTGTTCAGCAGTAAGACTGTTGATATGACCGAAACCTGTTGAAGCATTGCCGGATAAAGAAACCGGGATATTCATAACACCTGATGAAGCATCGAGTTTATTGAAGGCACTTGCGAAGTCTTTGCTTTCACCGAGAGTCTTAAAAGCGGTATCAACTATTGTACGGGCAGTGATACCAGTCTGCGCCTGTGAATAATTCACATGAGCTCTGTTGTTTGTAGCAGTTGCAAGAGCCAATGTTCCGAAGAGGAATATTATCAGCAGCGACATAACAGCTACAACAGTCAACAGAACAGAACCATGTAATTTTCTATTCTTCATTGATCTCATTTTTTAACCGCCTTTCAAGTTATATTTTATGTCTAATAACTATAGCGAAGGACAAGTATTAATCTGCTTCAAGGTTTGGTTCTGATAAGTCGTAAACTGAATAGAGTGCTATGCTAAGAACAGCTGATGCCTTCTTTTCTGCGCCTTCTGACTCTTCTTTAAGCTTCTGTTCAGCCTTTTCGCCGATCGGAACGTTTGTAAGTGTAACAGTCTTAATGATTATAGTCTTATCCTGTTCTTCAATAGCCTTGAGGTAATCAAAGATCTTTTCTTTTTCGCCTTCAACTGTGATATTGTAGTTGGCTGTAAGAACTGTTTCCTGAGTTCTTGCAGCGAGAGCCACGCTTTCAGCCTTCTTCTCATCGTTAGCAGCCTGTCTGTCACCGTTGAGGTCAGCCTGTGAAAGCTGATCTTCAGCAACGAACTTAGGAGTTAAGTAGTAGTAAGAAAGTCCGCCTGTTGCAAGCTCGCCAGCTGAGAGAGTCTTGATCTTTACTTCGTTTTCCTCAGCGAAGTGCTGCATATACTGGTCGACTTTACGTGCATTGTAGATATCGTTGTACTGAACGAAATCACCTGTGAGCTTAGTTGTTTCGTCGTATGTGCTCTTGATATTTTCTTTAAGAGGCTTGATCTGAGCTATCTTAGCGTCGATCTCGTCTTTCTGCTGCTGAACTTCTGCAAGGATCGCCTTATTGTCCTTGATCTCCTGATTGGTTTTCTTTATGAGAAGGAAGAAACCAAGAAGCAGGATAACTATTGCAAGAAGTATACCTAAAATTACCTTATCTCTATAATTGAGTTTCATTTTTATCGCCCTCCTTATTCAGCCTTGTCTGCGTCTTCTGTTGCAGGCTGATCTTCTTTTTCTACCTTATAAGCGCTTTCACGGCCCTTGATAGCAGCTTCTACAGAGAAAGTAACTTCTTCCTTGCTCTCTGAGCCATCTTCATTAGTAGTTCCGCCATTAAGAGTATATCCGGTGTATGTAGCGTTCATGTAGTAGCCGCCGTTCTCAGCAAAATCCTTATCAAGAAGATTATCAATGTAAAGTGAAGGAAGCTTCTGAACCATCTCCTTGCTGCCTTCAGCAGTTACTGAGAATGTCATTTTTCCGCCTGAATATGTCGGAGTGGTGATCTCAACTTCTGAAAGACCGAGATCAGAAGCAGTCTTTTCAAGAGACTTGATGTATGCCTCATACTTGTCGCCGTCAATAACCGGCTGAGAATAGAACGCATCATGCGCATTTACTATCTTAGTACTATAAGCATTTACCTTTTCCTGTATACCGAGAAGTTTTTCACGGTGCTGTAACTGTTTCTGAGTCTCAGGAGAGTCGATATACTCTCTTATCTCGTTGATATCGCTCTTAATGCCGTGATTGTAAAGTCCCATAACACCCCAGATACCGCCAACGATGATAGCAGAACCGAGTATGCAGGAGAGCATTATAACAGAACCGGCTGTCTCGTTGATGCTTGTTGAACCAGCTCTCTTGATAGCAGCGCCGAGTTCAGTTTCGAGAAGGTTGATCTTTTCAGACTCTTTATTACGCTTGAACATAGCGCCGATAGCGTTAGCATAAAGAGAGAATTCAAGGTTCTCATGACCGTGGATCTGCGGCGGAACGTTGATAAGACTTGTGTTGAGGTCGAGCTTTTCAAGTTCGTCAGTAAGTCTTACATAATCGTGAGTATCGCCGTAGAAGATGATATTCTCGATAGTCTCGCCAGTGTTACGGCTTCTGTGGAACTGGAGCATACGGAAGATGTTCTCGTTGACTGCTTCAAATACGTAGTCAGAAGATCCGCCGTAGTCATCCGGGTCGATAGAAGCGAAACGTGAGAATGAAAGCTGTCCCTGCTCATAGAGGTTGAGAGAGATGAAGTTGTTGTCGATCTGAACAGCGAGGAGAGGCATCTTTGACTTGATCTTTGTATCAGCAAGAAGAACCTTAGTGATACAGTTGCATCCTACCATAACTGATCTGAGTGAGATACCGAGGAGCTTGAATACTTCTCTGTAGCTGTTAACGATCTCATAAGGACAAGCTGTAGCGAGCACCTTTACCATCTGCTCACCGCTGTCGTTCTTGTCAGCATCACCAACAACGACATATGTAACGCTGAATGAATCATCCAGATTAAGTTCAGCCTGCATCTGCTGCTTAACTGTTTTCTGGAGTTCATTACCCTTGCCACGGGCAACTGTCATTTCCTTGAATATTGTCAGGTTAGAGGAGATACTTACGATAGCCTCCTTATCAGGCATCTTATTTCTTTTAAGTATACCATTAACAAGTGTAGCAACGTTAGGAACATCCTTAACGTGACCGTTTACTATAAGACCTTCTTCAAGGTTAAGTGTAGCAGCGGAAGTGATCTTGATCTTTCCGTTGCTCTCAACGCCCTTTACAACACGGACGTTTCTGTCTGTAATATCAAATGAAAGCATTTTTCTTTTTCCACCTTTCCGTAATTATTCGTTTTCGAGACCTTCCATTGAACCATAGAGTGCAGGGTAGATACCGATAACGACCATACCTATGATAACACCCATAACAATAAGGAGAACAGGCTCAACGAGACCAACGAGACGCTGAACAGCTGAGTCAGATTCTTCTTCGTAGTAATCAGAAGTTTTTTCAAGGATCGAGTCAAGCGCACCTGACTCCTCACCAACGTAGATTACTGAGCAGAACATAGGCTCGAAAATTTCTGTTCTGGTAATAGAAGCTGAAAGTGTTTCACCCTGTTTTACCTCATCAACAACATCGAGGAACTTTTCGTCGATATATCTGTTGCCGAGGATAGCAGAGGATTTCTGTAAGCACTCTACCATTGGAATACCACTGGAATAAAGTGAAGAAAGAGTTCTTGCGAAACGTCCTGTGTAGATCTTTGTTACGAGAGGACCCCATGCTGGTCCTTTAAGGATAAGTCTGTCCATCTTGTAACGGAAGTTCGGGAACTTCATAGCGTACTTGAAACCGAAGAAGAGACCTGCTACAATAATGATAACAAGATACCACTTTGTACGCAGGAAGTCAGAGAAAGCAGCCATGATCTTTGTAAGAGCAGGCATTGTTGACGGGTCTTCGTACATACCAATAAATGTAGGCATGATGAATATGAAGAGGAACATAACGATAACAACGCAGAGTATAGCAAGTATGATAGGGTATACCATAGCGCCCTTGATCGTGTTCTTCAGTTTGTTTTCTTTTGCGTAGTGATCCGACATACGTGTCATGATAACGTCGAGCGAACCACTGGACTCACCGGCATTTGCCATTGAGATAAGAAACTCCGGGAAAGAACCGGCGTGCATCTCAAGAGTGGATGAGAAAGATTCACCCTTTTGAACGTTCTCGTAGATGTCCTGCCAGATAGCTCTCGCCTTTTCATTTTCCTGTTCCTTAACAAGAATGTCGATCGCCTTAACAAGTGTAAGACCTGAAGTCAGCATCGCACTCAGCTGACGGCAACAGAACGCCAGTTCCTTGGTGTCAAACTTGTAAATTGATCTTGTGTTACTTGAATCGTCTTCCGTAAAATCCTTGATGAACATTCCTCGTTCTTTCATCTTTTCGAGGAATTCCTGTTCATTCTCAGCATTTGCCTTGCCCTTGACCTGTTTACCTCTTGCGTCCTGAGCAATATAGGAATAACTCTTCATAAAACCACCTCCATAGTTTTTTGATTAAGCCGGAACAATTCATACTGCCCTATGATAACAATTATAGCATTTTAATAGTTACTTTTCAATCGCTTTTTTGACATAAATAATCATACGTTTTTTATTAATATTCACCAACTATTATACCTTTAGTAATAGTATTCGGAGCATGGCTTGATTATTCAACAAAAAAATGACCTATAGGCAGAACAAAACGCAGCATCGTTGTCCCCATGCTGCACATTGTTTAACTTACACAAATATTATATCACAGGCGAATGTAAATTGCAACATTAAATCGCATATTTTTGATTTTTTTGATAGAATTGTGAACTCGTGCATTAAGCCGAATATGTATTTCGTCATTTTGCACTGATAAAGTAACGAAATCAAACTATCAAAAGCATTATATAGTAAATATAATTTCAATATGAACTATACTATTATAATATATAATCAAAGCAGCAGACGGCATAATACCGCCTGCTGCTGTAAATCTGACTTTAAGCCAGTTTTATATCAAGTGATTTCATCCAGTGATCAAGCTGTACAAAAAAGGCAATTGTCTGTGGCAAATTCATAAGCTGCCCGTACCACTGAACGTTATCCTCATGTCTGAGCAATTTTTCGAGAGCTTCACGGCTCACAATGTCCGTAAGTGGCGTATCCTCCGAAAGTATACTCCTCAGCTGTTCTGTTACAGCATTAAGGAATGACGGATTATGCGTTTTCGGGTACGGACTTTTCTTACGCCACAAAACCTCATAAGGCAGCATATCCTTCATCGCCTCACGAAGCAGACCTTTTTCCCGTCCCTGATAGTCCTTGTACTCCCATTTCACGTTATACAGATACTCAGCGATACGGTGATCGCAGAACGGCACTCTGACTTCAAGTCCGCTGTACATGGACATTCTGTCCTTGCGGTCAAGAAGATTCTGCATAAACCATTGGAAATTGAGCTGAGTCATCTCACGCATACGGCTTTCAAGTGGACTGTCATCCGGCAGTTTTTCGGAATTATCAGCAGTATTCCTGTAAGCCGAGTAAACAAAATCCTCAGCATTGATGACCTTAGCATATCTCTCAGCTAAAAAGCTTTTTCGGTAAGCAGTGCTCTGCGCCCACGGAAAGCCGTCGGTTTCACGTATATCCTTGTCTCTGTACCACGGATAACCGCCGAATATCTCGTCAGCACACTCTCCGGAAAGCGCCACAGTACCGTACTTTTTGAGCTCACGACAAAGGATCAGCATAGAAGCGTCAACGTCAGCCATACCCGGCAGACCTCTTGCATCCACTGCCTCATCAAGAGCATCCACAAGTTCAGGCGTATCAACGACTACCCAATGGTGGTCAGTGCCGAGATATTCTACCATTTTGTTGATATATTCAGGATCACTGTTTGGCTGAAAATGACTTTTTCTGAAATATTTTGCATTGTCACGGTAATCAACTGAAAAAGTTGACAATCTTTTCCCCTGCTTCTGCATTTCACAGGCTGCAACCGATGAAATAAGGCTTGAATCCAGTCCGCCGGAAAGAAAAGTACAAACCGGCACATCAGATACAAGCTGACGGCGGATAGAATCAAGCAGCAATTCTCGGACATTTTCAGCAGTCTGCTCAAAACTCTCGTGAAGCTCATATGCCTTTAAACGCCAGTATTCCCGCAGTTTCAGCCCGTCAGCCGAGTAATATCCGCACCACCCCGTTTTAACTTCCTTGATGCCACGTATAACTCCGCAGCCCGGAGTACGTCCCGGAGCTAAAAGCAGCAGCTCCGCAACACCGTTTTCGTCTATTTCATGCGGAATATCCGGATGAGCCAGCAAAGCCGGCAGTTCAGACGCAAAAAGCAGTCTGTCGGAGCGTTCATAATAAAATAACGGCTTAACGCCGATACGGTCACGGGCAAGAAATACACGATGTTCAGCCTCATCATATACGGCGAATGCAAATATGCCGTTGAAGTGCTCAACACAGGCGCTTCCCCACTGAATATAGCTTCTCAGAACAACTTCCGTGTCAGAACGGGTAAAGAACATATCACTGCCGATTTCACGGCGGATATCATCAGTATTGTAAAGCTCGCCGTTATAAACAATGGTAAAATTTTTATCTCCAACCGAAACAGTCATAGGCTGCCTGCCGCCGTCAATGTCAATGACAGCAAGACGGGTATGAACGAGCGCAGCTTCCCTTGAAAGGAACACGCCCTTCTGGTCAGGGCCTCTCCTCAGCAGAGAAGCCTGCATTTTCCGGCAATTTTCTGCCTCAGCTCTCATATCATCAGCAAAACTGATAACTCCTGCGATTCCGCACATAATCTCCTCCGCCGCTTTTCGGCATACGGCACGCCGGTATAGATGCTATAGTATATGCCATATGTCTAAGAAAATGACCATATAAAGAGCATATTCCTCATAAAAATACCTCAGTTTTCCTTGACAGCACATATTTCAAATGCTATAATTAAAGTGTAGTAATTAATTGATGTAATACTCATTTTGCCATAACGTGCAAAATAAAGTGCAAGAAAAAAATTCTGATGATTTTTTTCTTGCACTTTGGCAACTAATAATTGTTTTTGCCCCTATGAAATCAATTTCAAGTTGTCGGGTAAATATTAATTAAAACATTCAAAGGATAGAGATCGGAGGGAAAAATCTTGAAGAATCTTTTATTCATCGGCGATGTTGTCGGAAAAGCCGGATGCAGCTTTCTGAGATCAAAATTAAGTATTATAAAAAGGCAGTATGCCGTAGATGTAACTATCGTAAACGGCGAAAATTCTGCCCAGGGAAATGGGATAACACAGACCTCGGCTGAAAGCATAATAAATTCAGGCGCTGACATCATTACAACCGGAAACCATGCTTTCCGCCGCCGTGAAGCATACGATATCTTCGAGATGGATCACATTCTCCGACCAGCAAATTATCCGGAAGGCGGCGCACCTGGTAAGGGTATATGCACTTTTGATATGGGCGCATACTCAATATGTGTCATAAACCTTATGGGTACGGCATTTATGGAGGACTTAGACAATCCTTTCACAAAAATCGACGAGCTTCTTCCACTCACCGAAACTCCGAATATTTTTGTGGATTTCCATGCCGAAGCCACTTCGGAAAAAAAAGCCATGGGACACTATCTCACTGGCAAAGTCACGGGCGTTTTTGGAACTCATACCCATGTCCAGACCGCTGATGAAGCTATTCTCGGCGGACATACTGCTTATATAACTGATGCCGGCATGACCGGACCGGAAAATTCATGTCTCGGTGTTGAAAACGAGCAGGCAATAAACCGGTTCAGATATCATATGCCTGTACGCTTTAAAGAAGCAGAGGGCGACTGCTTTCTATGCGGTGTATGTGTGCAGTTTGATGAAAAGTGCGGCAAAACACACAAAATAGAACGGCTCATTATAAGATAGTATACAAAATTTTCATTAGGGTATTGATTTTTTATAAAGCTCATGATATAATGTATATATGCACTATAACTATGTCTGAAATTACAAAACTTTTTGTTTCTATTTAAGAGGCATATATTTTTCGGATACCACCTCGGTTACAGTGCAGAATAATCCTACAGGAGGTCACCAACATGGAGGTTTTAAAAGTATCATCACATTCAACACCAAATTCAGTAGCAGGCGCTATTGCAGGAGTCATCAGGGAGCAGAAGGCTGTTGAGGTTCAGGCTGTAGGTGCAGGCGCATCCAATCAGGCAATAAAGGCTATTGCTATCGCAAGAGGCTATCTTGCCCCCATTGGCATTGATCTCATATGCATACCCGCATTCGCTAATATACAGATAGACGGTGAAGAGAGAACTGCTATCAAGCTTATTTGTGAACAGAGATGATCACTGTGGCGGGCATTAATGTCCGCCTTTGTTTTACCTGTTTATCCCCACTTCTTTTTCGAGGAGATATTATATGAATATAGAAGTAACCAGAATCAATCACGGAGCTGAAACTGACCCTTCAGGATTTGTAAGGGCAGTAAATGAAGATTACTATTATCAGTTAAAGAAAATAACTGATGAGATAATAAAGACTAAAGACGAAAGACCCGTGATCCTTCTCTCCGGTCCTTCAGGTTCAGGAAAGACTACAACAGCCCTGATGATAGAAAAGATACTCACTGAAAGCGGCTGTGAAACACATACACTTTCCATGGACAATTACTTCTGTCCGCTCAGCAAGGAGGAAAAGGAGCTTGCCTCACTCGGCAAAATGGACCTCGAATCCCCGCTGCGCATCGACAAGGATCTGCTGAATACTCAGATAGAGGCTATATCACGCTGTGAAGAGGTAGCTATCCCCTATTATGACTTTGCTGAATCCGCAAGAGGAGAATCAAGGTTCTCATTCCAAAGGAAGCCTGGCGAACTTGTTATATTTGAAGGCATACACGCCCTTAATCCGGACGTTATAACCGTACCGGACGAAAAGCTCAACAAGATATACGTCAGCGTAAGAACAAGAGTCACCTGCGGAGATATCATCCTTCATCCTTCCAAGATACGCCTTATGCGCCGTATGATACGTGACCGCAACTTCCGCAAACGTTCTCTCCGTGAGACGATGAATATGTTCGCAAGTGTAGAAGCCGGCGAAAACAAGTATATAATGCCTTACAAATACCGCTCCGATTACGACGTTGACACCTTTATGGCTTATGAACTGAGCGTTTACAGAAATGCTCTCATAAAGGAATTATGGGCTATGAACTATGTCCCTGAACTCAGCGACGTTATCCACGTTTTAGAAAATCTCGCACCTATAGATAGCAGTGATATAACTCCTGATTCACTCATATGTGAGTTTATCGGCAACGGACAATTTACATATTAAACACAAAGGGACGGCAATTCGCCGTCCCTTTAATTATGCATTATGCATTAATAATTATGAATTAATAAGCCTTTCCCCAGTAAACCATGTGCTTAGCAGGCTTTCCGCAGCAAACGCAAACGTCTGAGAGATGCTCCTGCTCGAAAGGAATGCAGCGTGAGCCAACGCCTGTCTGCTCCTTAACGGAGTCCTCACAAGCCTCATCGCCGCACCACATAGCCTTAACGAAACCGTCGCCAGCTTCGAGAGCCTTGTTTATCTCGTCGATAGTAGTGCAGGAATAAGTTCTTCTGTTGCGGTTTTCGAGAGCCTTCTGATACATACCGTCATGAGCTTCCTTGAGCTTCTGAGCAGCAGCAGTTTCAAGCTCGTCAAGGGATACAGTAACCTTTTCACCGTTCCAGCGTGAAGCGATAACGCACTGACCAGCCTCTATATCCTTAGGACCGATCTCAACACGTATCGGAACGCCCTTCATCTCGTACTCAGCGAACTTCCAGCCAGGTGAATTCTCGCTGTCATCGAGCTTAACTCTTAAACCAGCCTTAGCAAGACGGTCTTTCAGCTCGTTAGCCTTGTCGAGAACGCCTTCCTTATGCATTGCGATCGGGATGATAGCGAGCTGGACAGGTGCAACTGCCGGTGGGAGAACAAGACCGTTGTCGTCACCGTGAGTCATGATGATGGCACCGATAAGACGTGTTGTAACGCCCCATGATGTCTGGTGAGGATTTACCTTCTTGTTTTCCTTGTCTGTGTATTCAATGCCGAAAGCCTTGGCAAAACCGTCGCCGAAGTAGTGTGAAGTACCGGCCTGAAGTGCCTTGCCGTCGTGCATGAGAGCTTCGATAGCGTATGTTGAAACAGCACCTGCGAACTTGTCACTTTCAGTCTTCTTACCCTGGATAACAGGCATAGCGAGATACTTTTCGCAGAATTCTGTATAAACATTGAGCATCTTTTCTGTTTCTTCGATAGCCTCTTCAGCAGTAGCGTGGATAGTGTGACCTTCCTGCCAGAGGAATTCTCTTGAACGGAGGAAAGGACGTGTTGTCTTTTCCCATCTTACAACGCTTACCCACTGGTTGTAGAGCTTAGGAAGATCGCGGTATGAGTGAACGATGTTTGCGTAGTGTTCGCAGAAGAGAGTTTCTGATGTAGGACGTACACAGAGTCTGTCCTCGAGCTTTTCGTTACCGCCCATTGTTACCCATGCAACTTCCGGAGCGAAGCCTTCAACGTGATCCTTTTCCTTCTGGAGAAGGCTTTCAGGGATGAACATAGGCATGCAGACATTTTCGTGACCTGTAGCCTTGAACATTCCGTCGAGTATTTTCTGGATGTTTTCCCAGATAGCGTAGCCGTAAGGGCGGATCACCATACATCCCTTTACGCTTGTGTATTCGATAAGTTCAGCTTTCTTTACGATGTCAGTGTACCATTTTGCGAAGTCTTCATCCATTGAAGTGATGGCTTCGACCATTTTCTGATT
>DEBW01000146.1 GCA_002348905.1 Ruminococcus flavefaciens
AAGAAGATCTTCGAGAACGATCCATTCGCTAAGCTCGACAGAGACGGCGTTGGTAAGCTCATGAAGATGGCTCTCGAACTCGGTAGACCTGTTAACGCTAAGCTCCACTGCGGTATCTGCGGCGAGCACGGCGGCGATCCTTCTTCTGTTGAGTTCTGCCACCAGATCGGTCTTGACTACGTTTCTTGCTCACCTTTCCGTGTTCCGATTGCTCGTCTCGCTGCTGCTCAGGCTGCTATCGCTGAGAACAAGTAATCACCGGTTACGTGAGTACACGATATAAAGCTTAAATAATTATTCGACCGCCCTGTTTTGCAGGGCGGTTGTTTTTATACTCACATAAATTTTTAAGTGGCTTAGCATTTTTTTATTTTTCATCATAGTTTTGAATATAAGTTTTTTGATTTTATTACGTATTTTACACTTGATATAACTTGATTTTTCAACAAAACACACTTATAATAATAAAGTAGAAAAATTTATGGAGGTATCTGAATGGCAAAAAGTAATATAATCAAACAACTTGCAAATGATGAGATAAGTATTGCAGTAGCATTCAATCGCTTGCTTATAATAGCTTCTGATATAGGAAATGAAGAACTTGTAAAATGGGTTAAATACGAATTGAATGGATATCCTGACGACGTAAATATTCCTGAATATCGAGAATGCAAATGTGATTGCTTTACATATACGGGGATAATTGGCAATTTGAAAATTGAAAATGCTCCTATAATATTACAAGATATTTTTGCCGAAAATGATTATGCAACGCTTATTAAAATTAAAGTAAAAAATGGGATAAGTTCAATGCCTCAAGAAGATATGTATAAGGATTGTACTCATTTAGCACGTCTTGTATATGATAAAAGAAAAATACAATGTTTTAGTATTCGTCAACCAATTCCTCATCATTTATATAAAAATATCTGTGGTCAAATAAAAACAATTTTGATTGAAATCATGCTAAAACTTGAAAAAGAATATGGCAACTTAGATTCACTTGATATTGATACTTCAAGTAAATCAAAAGAGGAAAAAGAAAGCATAAATAATACTATTATAAATTATATTTATAACGATAATAGCGTAACAATTGGAAATGAAAATAAATTTAAAGATGTTGATGTATCAACTGGGAGCAATAACGATGAGCAAGAAGACTGATAATAGCATTCATATAGGTAATGACAATACAATAAAAAACAGTACTATTGGAAACAACTCAAACAATAGAAACAACGATGATAATACTGAAAAATTTCACTCAAAACTCATATGGCAAATAATAATTCCAATTATTGTAACTGTAATTGGTGGCGCAATTATCTTTTTCTTACATATGAATTGAAGAAATTACGTTTTTATGGCTTAAGTATTTATAAAATGCATTGACCGTGCAATCAAATGACAGAATATTCTTAGATTTACGTCAATAATGTGAGATGCATATGAAAGTATTATTATTTCTCGCAAAAGGCTTTGAAACAATGGAAGCAAGTGTTTTTACTGATATTTTCGGATGGGCTTCAACGTCCTATGGTCACGACGTTGAAGTGGTCACCGGCGGAGTAAAAGAAACAGTTGTAAGTGAGTTTGGAGTGCCTGTAAAAGTTGATGTACTGCTGAAAGATGTAAATACAGATAAGTATGATGCACTTGCAGTACCGGGCTGTTTTGAAGAATTCGGATTTTATTCTGTAAAAAGACCGCAGTTGATCCTGCGGTCTTTCCTTTATCTTAAATCAAAAGCACATTCATCATCTGTTCCGGTAAGCTCAGCCCAGCGAGCGGATAACAGCTTGGCATACAGCAACGGATCAAGTCCATAACTGCCGAGTGAGTATCCATCGTTCACTTCAACGATTAGAGTATCTCCTTCTGATGTAAGTCCCAGATCGAGTGAATACGCTGTCGGTGCATCAGAGTACGATGAAATCATTTCCTTGACTTTTTGAAACGAATAAATCCTGCCAAGTTCGCCTTTGTAACGCCGGATATCCAATATTTCACCATATCTTACAAAACAGCGCCACTCAGTAATGATATTCCTGACCTCACTGCAATAAACAGGAATGCTTTCTTCAGGCGAAAAGCGTCCTGCAATATCGGTTTCACTATTGCAGATAAAACCTGTAAACAGTTTCCCTTGTTTTGGCTTTACAAATAACGGAAAGTTATTATTCTCGGCAAGGAATTTATCGGATGTACTTTTCCATATCTTTCGACCGTAAAATTCAGAAAGGCTTTCCGGATAATCAATATCATTCACTATTATCCCTCTATCTTCAAGGAACTGTTTTATTCTGCCTACTCCGCCGACTACAATATCAGTGATTTCTGCATTTATTAATTCTTCTTTATCAGTGAAAAGAGTAGTTTCAATTCCCATTTGCTGAAAGCCGAGCATTGCTGAAAAAGTGTTCATATTATATGGCAGCCCGTTATTTCCGCATTGAATATATACTTTCACATTATCACTTCCGTTCATTTTTCTCATTATAAAAAATTGATTCCCGTAATGTGTATGGTCTTTCCTTTATCTTAAATCAAAAGCACATTCATCATCTGTTTCGGTAAGTTCAGCCCAGCGAGCGGATAAAAGCTTGGCATAGTCGATATATAACAATCCGTAACATCCGAGTGAGTAACCGTCATTGACTTCGATAAGCAATGTTCTTCCGTCATTGGTCAGTCCAAAATCAATAGCATATCCTGCCGGAGCTGATGTAAATTCCTTTACAGCATTTTCGATCACTCTGTAATCATAGTGCCTGCGCCAGTCACCTTTATATGGTCTTACACCGAGGATATGCCCATATCTCACAAAGCATCGCCATTCAGCTTCAAACTTTACGACCTCGGAGCAGTAAACATCTTGATTAACGCCTTGTATCCCACAGCCGATAAGGTCTTTCGGCGAGCGGACAACAACACCCGTGAACTGTTTATCTTCAAGAGGTTTAACAAATACAGGCCAGCGATCAGGATCATTGTTTACTTCGTTCATTTTTGTTTGCCATATTTTACGCCCAAGATATTTTTGCAGTTCGTCAGGATAGTCCATTTCAGGAGTGATAATTCCGAAATCTGCAAGCCGTGCCCTTACTGTTCCAACATATCCGACCACGACATCTTCCTTGCTGCTTTCCTGAAATCGTTCATTATCATGAAATGGCACGACCTCAAATCCCATTTCATAGAATCCCTGATAGGCGTTCATAAAATTATAATTATGCGGAATACCGTTTTTATCAGACTGTATATATACTTTCACATTATCACTTCCGTTCATTTTTATATCACACGAAACATCTTTTTCAGCGTATCTCTTTCATTGTAAAACAGCCTGCATCAATATAGTCCTGATGTCCGGTATCAAGCTTCTGACAAATCCAGAAAAATCGTTCATCATCAAAACTGAAATCGCCGTTATCCATAAAGCTCTCATCGAATACAATGCGATGAGGAACATATTTCTGAAGGATTTTTTCATCACAACTCAGCGGTTCGTCAAGCTCTGCAAAAACTATGCCGGAATTATAAAGTTCACACTTTAAGCTCTCCGGACAAACATCTGTAAGCAAAGCTACCGGATATTCAGCGCATAAATAACCATAGCATTCAAACTTCCGCCCTTCCGTCCATTCAGGAGTTAGCATATGCCAGTTATCATCAGACCATTCATCCCAGTCACCGCAATGAAAAACGCCGGAAGAATCTATCCGCTTTTTTATTTCTTTAAAGCAATACTCGTTCTTCAATTCAACAGCCTTTGAAAATATTTCTGTGCAATCCATGATATTCCTCCATATCTAAAAGCGGTCGGGATACTTCACTGTTGAAAGTATTATAACACAGATTATCGCCATTTGCAAGCAATACTAACACACTATGACATATTCGATAGATCCCCATTAGTATCTCTAATCAACAAATTAAATTCCATGAAAATTTCTGAAACCTCTTGACAAATGCATTTCAGTATGATATAATTCAAGTATAAGCTATGAGGAAGACAAGCAGAGGATTGCCAATGTCTACAGAGAGCCGGCGGAAGGTGTGAGCCGGTGATAAGCAATACTGTGTATCCCTTCTGAGCTGGAATGCTGAAATTTTTCAGTAAGCGTTCTCGTGATTCTGCGTGAATGAATAGGACTTGCTGGAGTCTGAAGTGGTGTTACGCAATAGCGGCACAATTTGAGTGGTACCGCGGGTATTCAGTTTATGATGCTCGTCTCAAAGTTTTTTCTTTGAGACGGGCTTTTTTATTTTTCAGATCAAATAAAGCGTCAGTATTTCTCAGCCACGTTTCATTTTCCAGTATTAATTTAAAAGGAGAGATCATTATGAACGAAATGACGAAATTACAAAATGCAGAAGTAAGGATCAAAGAGGTCGCTGAGAGAATTTCTCACCTGCGTGAAGACCTCGGCATTTCTGTTGAGGAAATGGCTGAAATAACTGACTACTCTGTTGAAGACTACAAGAAGTTTGAATCCGGCGAACAGGATTTCAGCTTCACATTCATATATAAATGTGCAAATAAATTCAATGTTGATATCACTGAGCTTATGGAAGGAAGCAGTCCTGAGCTGAGAGGCTACACCGTTACCCGTAAGGGCGAGGGTGTTCCTATCGTCCGCAGAAAGGGCTTTGCTTACAACCGTCTTGCTCCGAGATTCAAGAACAAGACCGTTGAGCCTTTCCACGTAGTTATCCCGTTTTCTGAGGAAGCTCTTTCCGAGCCTCTCCATATGGCAAGCCATGCAGGTCAGGAAATGGACATCGTTCTCAAAGGCACAATGCGTATCACAGTTGGTTCTCATACTGAGATACTCCACGAGGGAGACAGCATCTACTACGACAGCTCACTTCCTCATGACGAAGTTGCTCTCGGCGGCGAAGACTGCGAAATATATGCTTTCGTAACTGCTCCAAAGGGAACAACAGGCATGGCTGAGTATAAGGAGCATATCGCTGAGCATCACCTCACAAATGTTGACAAAGCAGGTCTGCTCCACCCTGTTTCAGAAAAATTCGTAAGCTGCGAGACCAACGAGGAAGGCATCCTCAGCGGAGTTAATTTCGTAAATCAGGACAAGTTCAACTTTGCATATGATATCGTTGATGCAATGGCTGAAAAGTGCCCTGACAAGACAGCTATGATATATGTTGATGTAAACAAGAACGAGCGCCGTTTCACATTCAAGGACATCAAGAAATACTCCTGTCAGACTGCTAACTATTTCAAGTCTCTCGGCATCAAGAAGGGCGACCGTGTAATGCTCATACTCAAGCGTCATTACCAGTTCTGGTTCTCTATCATCGCTCTCCACCGCATCGGAGCTCTTGTTATACCTGCTTCAAATATGCTTAAAGAGCACGACCTTGAGTATCGTTTCAACTCCGCAAACGTATCTGCTGTTGTATGTACTGCTGACGGCGAATCAGCTGATGAAGTAGATAAGGCTTGTGCAGTAACAAATACAGTCAAAACGAAGATCGTGGTAAACGGTCAGCGTGAAGGCTGGCACGATTTCAACGCTGAGCTTTCTGTATACAGCACTCATTTCGAGCGTACTGCTGAAACTCCATGCGGCACTGATCCTATGCTCATATTCTTCAGCTCAGGTACATCAGGCAATCCAAAGCTCGTTCTCCACAGCTACCAGTACCCTCTCGGACACTATGTTACAGCACGTTACTGGCAGAATGCTGATCCTAACGGTCTGCACTTCACTATCTCCGATACAGGCTGGGGAAAAGCTCTCTGGGGCAAACTCTACGGACAGTGGATGTCTGAAGCCGCTGTATTCGTATACGACTTCGACCGCTTCCATGCAGATGACATCCTCCCGATGTTCAAGAAGTACAATATCACTTCATTCTGCGCTCCTCCGACAATGTATCGTTTCTTCATCAAGGAAGACCTTTCAAAATATGACCTCTCCTCACTGAAATACGCCTGCATCGCCGGTGAAGCTCTGAATCCTGAGGTATTCCACCAGTTCTACCAGTGCAACAGGCATCAAGCTCATGGAAGGCTTCGGTCAGACTGAAACTACACTTTCTATCGCCAACGTTGTAGGCATGGAGCCTAAGCCGGGCAGCATGGGTAAGCCGAATCCACAGTATGACGTACAGGTACTCCTTCCCGACGGCACATCCGCAGGCGTAGGTGAGACAGGTGAAATATGTGTTAAGCTGAAGGACAGCAATGCTGTCGGCTATGGCGTTCCCGGACTTGCACTGTGCTACTACGGTGATGAGGAAAACACAGCCGAGACATGGCGTGACGGTTACTACCATACAGGCGATACAGCATGGGTAGACGAGGACGGTTACTTCTGGTATGTAGGACGTGTCGATGATGTTATCAAATCTTCCGGATACCGTATCGGACCATTCGAGATCGAGAGTGTGCTCATGGAACTTCCTTATGTGCTTGAATGTGCGGTCACAGGTGTACCCGACGAGATAAGAGGTCAGGTAGTAAAGGCTACTATCGTTCTCACAAAGGACAAGACTGCATCAGATGAGCTTGTCAAGGAGATAAAGGACTACGTTAAGGAACGTACTGCTCCTTACAAGTACCCAAGAGTCGTTGAATTCGTTTCTGAACTTCCTAAGACAGTCGGCAGCGGAAAGATCCGCCGTGCTGCTATCCGTGAAATGGATAAGGCTAAGTATCAGAAGTAATACTTGATTAATATATGCAGAACACCTCACAGTTACGGCTGTGAGGTGTTTTAATATTTACATACAGATGTACCGGTAAGCTTTTGTATCCTAACAAAAAAGCCATTTTGATAGATTAAATATCAATTCAAGAACTCTCTCTGTTAGTTGAAATAATAACAATGTTACGTCACAGTTAACAATTACAGCATATGATACAAATAGAAGCAAAAAAATTATGTCAACTTCTGTATTGAACATTGGTCATTTCCGTGCTATAATAATTGTAGTAAATATACATGACGCAGTGTATAATTATTTATTTATTTATTTTTGTAGCTTACGCTATAATTTTTATTGAGAGGGATAAAAAGAAATGACAAAAATAAAAAAACTCATGACAACGGCAATCGCTTTATGCCTTGCATCAGCCATGACAGGCTGCGCCGGAAAAAACGAATCCTCATCCGCACCGATCACAACATCTCCGCTGACAGAAGCTCAGGAAGAGGTGCAGACAACTACTGTGCCTATTGACGAGGACAGCTATGAATACTATGAAGCTATCGCAGAAGAATTTGCTAAAACCAGCTTTACTTCAACATCATACCTCAGATTCAATGCCGGTTCATTCGCATATCAGAACGGAAAGATATTCTTTATTTCCGGCGATGGTTCTGCACCTAAGATATGCACATACGATATCGCATCTGATACTCTTAACGAAAATCCGCTCGAACTGAACGATGTCAAGGTTACTGACTGCTTCTACAACAATGGATATGTATACTGTAACTGTTCGCCTCCGGGATTGAAAAAATTTGATCTTGACGGCAAGGAGGTCTCTTTCGCTGACGGTGTTTACATAGGCAAAAACGGCAGTATCTACAGTATTTCTGACAGTGCTGTATTCCTTTATTATTCATCTGACGGCAACTTATCTGCAACATACCTTGACGCTGAGTTCAAGACAAAAGAAATGACTGCTCCGGCAGGATCATCAGGCTTTAATGTACTTTCAGCTGTAGGAAATAAATTCTACGCAAATGTAACAGATGCCGAAGACCAGAACTCCAACAGCCTTTACAGCTATGACACTTCAACCGGAGAATGGACTCAGCTTCTGCCTGACAGATACTTCCTCTTTGCAAAAAATATCGGAAAATACATCGTTTTCACAAATTTCAACCTCGGCAACTGTATTTTTGACACTGAAACATCAGAAATATACGCTGACCATATAGGTACGGTAGACAAGTCGCCTTTCATCAACAGCTACTTCGGCGGTGAATCAAATATCACTCGCTGGTACAATTCCACTACTGAAAAGCGCCAGTTCTACAAGGTAAAATGTCCTTCTACAACCGGTAACGCTGACCTCTCAAACGCTGAAATGCTTGGTGCTGAAAGCAGTGAAACTCTGATGCTTCTCAACGATAACTACTATATAGTAAAGAACGGCGATAATGTCAGCCTTCGTACATACGTACAGGGCGAAGCTGTGGAAAAAATCATTTATCCTCGTCAAAGCTGATACCCCCACAGATTTTAACAGTTTTTCAGAAAAAGCAGTTGATTTTTTCAGCAAAATGCGTTATAATGTAATTACTAACCGAAAGGAGAATTATATTATGATTCTTAATAATGAAGTTTACTGGAAAATACTTGACTATACCTTTGAAAAACTCGGCTTTCTCGAAGACTGTATCCCAAGCGAAATGATCAATATCGACACTGTTACAGATGAAAAATGTGTATGGCTCAATGATGTATCTGAGAAGTTCGTTAACGAAAAGTGCCCTAAAGAAGCCATTCTCAGTGCTATACATATCATGCTCATGCGTGATGTTATAAAGGTCATCTATGTCGCTCAGAAAAAGGATTACCGTATCATCGACATGACCGGCAAAGGCTATGACGAATACATGAAATACAAGAAGATCATATAAAATCAAAGGACGCACAGAATTTGTGCGTCCTTTTTATCTGCATCTGACAGCAATGGAAACAATGTACTCATTCCGGATGATGTATTGCCGGAAATCATATCCGCTCACGCTACAGGAGATATTATCGCCGTCAAACGAGAATACCACCTCTTTCATCGGATAGGATATCCCCTGCCCTACCGCCTTTACAAAGGCTTCTTTCAATGTCCACAGGCGGAAAAACATCATATCTCTGTCGTATCCGGAGAGACTTTCGACCATTGCCGTTTCACTATCATCAAAAACTCTCGGCATGATCTTAGGACGGTAAGCCTTTATCCTTTCGCAGTCGATACCGCATACACGCTCTGAGACTATGCAAGCCGCTATGCCGTCAGCGTGGGAGATATTGTAGTTTATCTCAGGATGTTCTGTAAGTGACGGCTTGCCGTATTTGTTTTTTATCACCGGCGTATTTTCACTGTAATCAATTCCATATGGCTTCAGACACTCCCTCAGCAGACTATGCGCATGAGAGTGCTGTTTTTTTCTGTCTATTTCCAATAAAGATATCATAAGCATATTATCACCGTCCGGTATTGATTATAGCATTTTTTAAAAGTGTTTGCAATATTATCTTGTTATAGACAATCAGAAATTTCACGTTGATTTGCTCACAAATCAACGTCAATAATCCCATTTATAATAAAAAGCCAATAATATTACCGCAGTATATTACAAATGTAACTCATGCAATGACTTACGGCATCTATGAAAAATCCTGATATTATGCTAATATATAGTCAATGAAGAACATACACCTCAACTTTAAGGAGATGATCTTATGACTAAAAAGAAAAAAGTTCTGAGCATCATATTCTTGGTCATCATAGCAAGCTATCTCATGATCTTCGCACTCATGGCAATATACAGCATAACATACCCAAAATCAATGCAGCGCATATTCTCACATTTTGAGCCTTCACTTGCGGTTTATATCCTTCCGGCAGTGATATCTCTCGCAGGCATGGGTATAATAATCGTAAATATGCTCTCAAGAAAGCGCAGAGAAAAAGGCAAAAAAGTCCCGTCAACCGCCTATACTATCTCTTTTTACGCCTCTTTCGTACCTTTTGTACTTCTCTTGATATACAGCATATATTCAAGCATTTTCGGTATCAGTTTTCTGTGGTCTAAATCATACGGCTTTGATGCATTTTATCTCGCAATGCTCTTGGTAGGCGGTCTTGGCGGATGCGTTATAATACCGGTATTTCCGGTATGCATATTCTGGCAGGCACTTTACATTTTCAAATACATCAGAAACAGAAAAAAGCATCAGCCCGATAAATAAGCTTATTTCAACCCTTTCCTGTAATAAAAAATAACCCCTGCATTCGCAGGGGCTGTTGAAAATAAGATGAGAAGAAAAATATGTGTAGAACAAAAGAAAGGAGACAACAAAACGAGTGATAAATAATTAAGTATTATTTAACACTATAGTTATTATAGCCTATTTTTCCCTATTCGTCAAGAGAAAACCTCAAAAAAATGGTTTTACACAGTGCTTTTTGGCACATTGACTAATTATTATTACTGCTTTTATGCCAATACAACTAAAAAAGAATTGCTTGACAGGCAACATAATTAAAACATTTTACCTCTATTTTTGTACTTTTATGTTACTATATAATATAGTATACCGTAAATTACAGCTGCGGCACTGCCGTAAAGTATCACAGGGCCGGCTATCGTGAATATTTTTGTGCCTACTCCGAGGATATATCCCTCGGACTGTGCTTCTATAGCTGAGGAGCTTATCGCATTTGAAAATCCGGTGATCGGTACAAGTGTACCTGCTCCGGCGTGTTTTGCAAGTTTCTGATAAAGTCCTGTACCGGTTAGTACGGCACTTGCGAATATCAGTATTATCGAAGTCCACATAGCAGAATTATCCTCAGAAAATCCGGCAGTCATGAAAAACTCACGTATTATCTGCCCGACAGCACAGACAGCTCCGCCCGATACAAACGCAAAAGCTGTATTAACAGCAGAATTTGACTTTGGAGAAGCCTGCCTGCTCATTTCACCATACATCTGCGGTGTTATATGCATATCTATCACCTCGGATGTATTATTTGCAGAAAATACCGGAGTTATTCATTTTTATTTTAAGTATGGACGAACAACAAATCAAAGCCTTGACATTTCATAAAAATCTGCTATAATATAAATAAAGAGAGTACTGCGATAAGCGGTTCTCCCTCATTAAACCGATATTAAAAAAATAATCGCTCTATGTAGGAAGTGGGGCGATTATTTATCTTTCTTATTGCTGCCTAATTCGACTATAGCTATTACGACTAATATCAAAGTCAGTAATTCCATTGTGTTCATGAGGCTCCACCTCATTTCTGAGGGAAAGAATTGAACCGCCTACCGATACGCAGTACCCATATGCACATTATAGCATATGGGCTATTTTTTTGTCAAGCCGGCAGTGAATATGAACAAAATGTAAACATTCTGTGAACGGTATTGACATAGCAGTACAAAAGGACTATACTATATTTAGCACTCGACAACAGAGAGTGCTAATTCAACTATGGAGATGTTTATTTTGAGTACTAAACAGTTTAAAGCAGAGTCCAAAAGACTCCTTGAAATGATGATCCACTCTATTTATACACATAAGGAGATATTCCTCCGTGAGCTTATCTCTAACGCAAGCGATGCTATAGACAAGCTCTATTTCAAGTCCCTGACAGATGACAAGGTAGGTCTTAACAAAGACGATTTCGCTATCTGGATAGAGGCTGACAAGGGCGCAAGAACTCTTAAAATAACCGATAACGGTATCGGTATGACTGAGGAAGAACTCGAAAACAACCTCGGTACTATCGCTAACAGCGGTTCTTTCAAGTTCAAGAACGAGAACAAGCTTGAAGAAGACAATCAGATAATCGGTCAGTTCGGCGTAGGCTTCTACTCCGCTTTCATGGTAGCAAAGAAAGTTACTGTTATATCCAAGGCTTACGGCAGTGACAAGGCTTACCGCTGGGAGAGCGAAGGCGTTGACGGTTATACTATATCCAAGGACGAAAAGGCAAGCGCAGGTACTATTATAATACTCGAACTTCTCGACGACACAGACGACGAGAAGTATGGCGAATTCCTCGATGAATACCGCATCAAGGGACTTATCAAGAAGTACTCCGACTATATCCGCTTCCCTATCAAAATGGAAGTTACTCACAGCCGTCCGAAGGAGCAGTCCGAGGAGGACAAGGAAGCTAAGAAGCCTCTTGAATATGAGGAGTATGTTGAAGTTGAAACTCTCAACAGCATGACTCCTATGTGGAAAAAGAGCAAGTCCGAGCTTAAAGAGGAGGACTACAAGCACTTCTACACTGAGAAATTCTTCGATTACAACGAGCCTTTAAAGTACGCTCACGTAAAGAATGAAGGCGTTCCAAGCTACAACGCACTTCTCTATATACCTTCAAAAGCTCCGTTTGACTACTACACCAAGGAGTACGAAAAGGGCTTACAGCTCTACTCAAACGGCGTTCTTATCATGGACAAGTGCAGTGACCTGCTCCCTGACTATTTCAGCTTCGTAAAAGGTCTTGTTGACAGTGAAGACCTCTCACTCAATATCTCCCGTGAGATGCTCCAGCACGACCGTCAGCTCAAAGTTATTGCCAAGAGCATAGAAAAGACTGTAAGCAGTGAACTCAAGAAGCTTCTCAAGAACGAGCGTGAGAAGTATGAGGAATTCTGGAAGGCTTTCGGTATACAGATAAAGTACGGCGTTTATGCTGATTACGGCATGAACAAGGAAAAATTGCAGGATCTTCTCCTGTTCAGCTCTTCAAATGAGCACAAGCTTGTAACTCTCGACGAATACGTTACAGGTATGCGTGAGGAGCAGAAGTACATCTACTACGCTACAGGCGAGAGCATCGCACGTATCGAACAGCTCCCTCAGACTGAGCTTGTAAAGGACAACGGCTTTGAGATACTCTACCTCACAGACAGCGTTGACGAATTTGCTGTAAAGGTCATCGGCAAGTACAAGGACAAGGAATTCAAGAATGTTTCTGCTGATGACTTAGGTCTTGAATCTCCTGAGAAGAAGGAAGAATTCAAGGCTAAGGAAGAAGAAAGCGCTGATATGCTCGACGAGCTGAAAAATGCTCTTGACGGCAAGGTAACTAAGGTCGCTCTCTCCCAGAGACTTAAATCTCACCCTGTATGCCTTACAAGTGAAGGCGAGATAACTCTCGAAATGGAGAAGGTACTCAACGCTCTCCCGAATGACCAGCGTGTACACGCTCAGAGAGTTCTCGAAATAAATCCGGAGCATGAGATATTCACAAAGCTTCAGGAAATAAACAAGTCCGGCGACAAGGAAAAGCTTGCAAAGTACGCTAAGCTCCTCTATACACAGGCTCTCCTTATCGAGGGTATGCCAGTTGATAATCCGGTTGAATTCTCAAACCTTATCTGTGAGTTAATGTAATTAAAGACATTAAATGGCGGTTCAGTACGAACCGCCATTTTTCTTTTTGTCAGAACAAACATCATAAAATTTATTTTTATGAAAACCGCTTGAAATATTTATAAAAGTATGCTATGATAGATATACTATTAAAATATACGCTTATATAAAAGTGCATCTGTCGCTTATTTTTAACCCTGAAAGGAGTTTCAACAAATGGAATACGATTACAAATATTTTATTGAGCATATAGCACCTACGGCAAGTATTATCTCCGTACAGACTTTTCCTGACGGCTCTTACGGAAATATCCGTTTCCTGACTGTTAACTCTACCAGCATAGAAAAACAGCAGGAATTTTATGAAAAAGTCGGTGCAGACGCTATGCATAATGTCGAGGTGAAAGAGGACCTGCCCTATGAAAGATATATCCCGAAAGACAAGAATTTTGAGGAATTCTGCTACCGCAGCGCTATACTCGGCGAAACTCTCCACACCTATATCAAGCCTGAAAGAATGCCTGTATGGCTCTATCTTACAGCGATACCGCTCAAATCTGACAAAAAGGATGTCGGCTACTGTGCATATATACAGAACGTTACAGAAGCGCCTGACTATTCTCTCATGGCAAATATCGCTCCGGATATCTCAGCTAATGTGCTCAGGATATGCATGAAGCTCAGAAGCTCCACTGACTTTACAGAGAGTATCAACGGCGTTATAAGCGATATCCGTGAGCTTTGCGGCTCTGAATACTGCTGTATACTCAATACCGATTTTTCACAGCGTAAATGTTCTGTACTGAGCGAAGCTTCAAGCGATAAAATCAAAGCCATATCAATGGAGCCGTACATCAATGACGATTTCTTCTCTGTTGTCGACACATGGCATAGTTCTATTGCCGGAAGCACCTGCATAGTGATAAAGGACGAACATGACTGGGCTGAGCTTAAAGAGTCCAATCCGGTTTGGTATAATTCAATAGAACCAATAGGATTGAAGAATATCATTCTTTTCCCGCTCAAATATCATGCTGAAACTCTCGGATTCATTTGGGCTGTAAATTTTGATTCTGAAAATACCTTAAAGATAAAGGAGATGCTGGAACTTACAACATACTATCTCTCTTCCGAGATAGCAAGCTACCACCTCTTCAAGAAGATAGAGACTCTCAGCAAAAAGGACGTTCTCACCGGCGTATTCAACAGAAACGCAATGAACAACCGCATAGACTATTTCGTTGCAGGTATCAGCGATCCTGATTCACCTGTATGCATTATATTCGCCGACCTTAACGGTCTCAAACACGTTAACGACACAAAAGGTCATTTCAAAGGCGACCTTCTTCTTAAAGATGCAGCTCTCACAATGCAGAAGCATTTCCCTGATTATGAGATATACCGTGCCGGCGGTGACGAATTTATGGTCATCGCTCTCGAAGCTGACAAGGAAGCTATGACACAGAAGATAGAGGAGTTCAGAAAAGCTGCCTCTGATCCTGACGGAGTTTGCTTCGCAGTCGGCTACAGCTATGGTACTATCATAGATATCAGAAATACTATGCACAGAGCAGACAAAAATATGTACGCTGACAAGGAAGCTTTCTATCAGGATCATCCTGAAAGAAAACACTGATGCAGCATATATCAGAAATTCATAGGCGGATGCATTATCCGCCTTTTGATTTTCTTGACAAAAAAATGTCAAATATGATATAATAAACATATGGGCATTGTACGTTGTATAACGTCAGATTCCCCTGATAATCGGGAAATATTCAAATCAGATGCCAACGCTGTCATTGAATGATATAAGTTCTTAATGACAAAAAAAGAAACAACCGCTCAGCTCACAAAAGACGATTGTTTCTCGCTGAAAAGCGCTAAAAAATCGTACCATTATATTTTGAAAAAGTCAAGATTCTTCGCTCCGGCAATATAAACCGTCCGCCATGCTTTGTGCAATGTGGTCAAGCAGACCGCTGCGTTTTGGGCAATATTGCTCAAAATTGTCCCTTTATTAAAAAGTTGTTTACAAATTCAGCGGTTTGTGTTATAATGTGGAGTGAAGTTATATGTGTTTTGACAGGTAGTTATTCCTTTTGAAGCACTCATAACCACTGAAAAAATCCTTACGGGAGGTCATTCCAAATGTCAATCAAAAGAAAAATGAAAACCATGGACGGTAACAACGCTGCTGCTTGGGTATCATATCCATTTACCGATGTAGCTGCTATCTACCCTATCACTCCTTCATCTGTTATGGCAGAAGTAACAGACAGCTGGTCAGCTAAGGACAAGAAGAATCTCTTCGGTCAGCCTGTAACTGTTGCTGAAATGCAGTCTGAGGCTGGTGCTGCCGGTACTGTTCACGGCTCACTTTCAGCTGGTGCTCTCACTACAACATACACTGCTTCACAGGGTCTTCTCCTTATGATCCCTAATATGTACAAGATCGCTGGTGAGCTTCTTCCTAACGTTATCCACGTTTCTGCTCGCTGCGTATCTTCTCACGCTCTCAACATCTTCGGTGACCACTCCGATATCTATGCTTGCCGTCAGACCGGTTATGCTATGCTTTGCTCCGGTTCTGCTCAGGAAGTTATGGATCTCGGTGCTGTTGCTCACCTTTCTACTATCAAGGGCAGAGTTCCTTTCCTCCACTTCTTCGACGGTTTCCGTACTTCCCACGAGATCCAGAAGATAGAGACCTGGGACGACGCTACTCTCTATGACCTCCTCGACAAGGAAGCTGCTCAGAAGTTCAGAGATGGCGCTCTCCACCCTGAGAGACCTGTTCTCCGTGGTTCTGCTGAGAACCCTGACGTTTTCTTCCAGGCTCGTGAGGCTTGCAACAAGTACTACGACGCTCTCCCTGGCATCGTTGAGGACTACATGAACAAGATCAATGACCTCATCGGTACTGACTACAAGCTCTTCAACTACTACGGTGCTGCTGATGCTGAACACATCATCATCGCTATGGGTTCTGTTAACGAGACTATTGAAGAGACTATCGACTACCTCAACGCTAACGGCGGTAAGTACGGTCTTGTTAAGGTTCGTCTCTACAGACCTTTCGTAGCTTCCAAGCTCGTTGAAGTTATTCCTGACAGCGTAAAGAGAATCTCTGTTCTCGACAGAACAAAGGAGCCTGGTTCACTCGGCGAGCCTCTCTACCTCGATGTAGTTGCTGCTCTCAAGGGTACTAAGTTCAATGATGTTCCTGTATTCACAGGTCGTTACGGTCTCGGTTCAAAGGATACTGTTCCTGCTCAGATCGTTGCTGTATTCAAGAACTCAACAAAGCCAAGATTCACAATCGGTATCAACGATGATGTTACTAACCTCTCACTCCCGCTTGAGGAGAACCCTGATTCAGCTCCAGCAGGCACAACAGCTTGTAAGTTCTGGGGACTCGGTTCAGACGGTACTGTAGGTGCTAACAAGAACTCTATCAAGATCATCGGTGACCACACTGACCTCTACGCTCAGGCTTACTTTGCATATGACTCAAAGAAGTCCGGCGGTGTTACTATCTCTCACCTCCGTTTCGGTAAGACACCTATCAAGTCAACTTACCTCATCAACAAGGCTGACTT
>DEBW01000083.1:0-506 GCA_002348905.1 Ruminococcus flavefaciens
GACTACGCTGAGAATATCTGGAATATCAAGTAATGATTTTTACGGCATCTTCCTGACCTTAAAACTGGTCGGGAGGATGTCTTTTTTTATTATAATATGCTCGTTCCCGAAATTGTCCCCTTTATTTTTTGCTATGAAAATTTTCTGAAAAAATTTCTAAAATTTTTTGAAAAAAAGTGAAATGTAACATGAAATTAATTGTCTTAATAGACAAAGGGACTTTTAAAGGTTCTGAAACGGAGAAGTGCACAACTCTGAAATATAAAAAATATAAATGAAAGGTCTTAGAAAATCATGAAAAAGAATACTATCAAAGCAGCAGCGTTTTTATCAACAGTAGCTATGTGCCTGACTCCTATGACATCTGCTATCAGTGCAAGTGCAGCAAATGACGTTTTTTACGGCGATGCAAATCTTGACGGAAAGGTAAGTATAGCCGATGCTACAATGATCGAGTGGTATCTTGAAGACGGCTACGCTATCAAGCCGCAGGGACTTATCAATGC
>DEBW01000083.1:568-1011 GCA_002348905.1 Ruminococcus flavefaciens
CAGATAGACGCTAACCTTATCCGTAAGAGACTTAACGGTTCTCTCGATTCATTCGATTACAACTTCGGCGATATCAATGAGGACGGCACAATCGACGAGGATGATCTGAGTGCATATTACAAATTATTCAGCTTAAATTTAGAAGTGCCGACAGAGCGTCAGAAGATACTTGCTGATGTTGACGGCAATGATGTAGTTGATGATTATGATTCTTTATGCTTATATGATTATATTCAGAAAGAGCCACACCAGTTCGTAGAATTTGATCCTTACAGCGGCGGTTCATATGTAGATCCTGACATGGAAGCAGATTACATCATAGGTGATGCAAACTGCGACGGAAAGATAACTAATGCCGATGCTGTAGCTATTGAAGGCTACCTTCAGGAAAAATTTACTCTCTGCAATCAGGGACTTATCAACGCAGACGTTAACAAGGACGG
>DEBW01000083.1:1071-10420 GCA_002348905.1 Ruminococcus flavefaciens
CAGATAGACGCTAACCTTATCCGCAAGTTAGATAAAGGTTCTCTCGATTCATTCGATTACAACTTCGGTGATGTAAATCAGGACGGTGTAATAGATGTTGATGATACCGTTTTATTATGCAGCTTCCTTGCTTATCAAACTCCAAATGAAGTTCAGACAATTCTTTCTGACGTAAACGGCGACGATGAACTCACTATAAATGACCTTGACTGCTTGGCATACTATCTGAGATATGAGCCGCATCAGTTCAGATACCTTGAAACATACACATATGATGACGATGAAGTGGTTGAAGAACCGGAATATACACCAATTTCCGGTGATACAAATCTTGACGGAAAGGTAAGCATAGCCGATGCCACAATGATCGAGGACTATCTTAAAGATGCTGAGCGCTACGCTATCAAGCCACAGGGACTTATCAATGCAGACGTTAACAAGGACGGTATNNCTTATCCGCAAGAACGACAGAGGTTCTCTCGATTCCTTCGATTATAACTTCGGCGATATCAACTTTGACGGCAGAATCGACGCTGTTGATGTTCTTTGCCTCAAAGGTTATCTTGCATTCCCATTTGGCGCTTCTAAGACTACTAAGATAGTTGCTGACGTAAACGGCGACGGCAAGATCAATTACAGCGACGTTAACTGCTTACGCAGATACATTCGTTCAAACCCACACCAGTTCACTTTATAATTTAATGCTTTTTCCAAAACCACTTGGCTGACCATTTGACAACCCTTTTATAATATTTATATTTATTCATTTATGTTACGCCAACGGCATAATGCCGTTGGCACTTTTTTTAAAAAATAAAAATTATTATGACTGCTTAGAGTTTTTGAAAAAATATACGACTAATATATAGAAGAAGATTATAGATGAAAAAGTTTACAGAGAATATGTGCAAAAAGTTTACAAATACCGTTGACATTACTAACAATGGGTGCTATAATAAAAATATATTTATGTGTTCATGAGCAAAAGCTATCCGAAATATCGTCATTTCAATCAGTATATTTTATGAGCCTGTATATAAATACCCAATGGGTTCTAAAAGGAGGATATTAACATGAAAACAAAAAGACTTCTCTCATCCGCAATGGCAGCAGTATGCCTCACAGGAAGCCTGCTCTCAGCAGCTCCGGCAGCTATGGCTATCGACGGCAATCAACCGTGGCTTGATCTTACATTACAAGCTTCTGATGATTATGTAAAGCCGGGCGATACATTTACTGTTGATGTTAAATTTAACAATGCCGGCTTAAAACCCATTAATCTCGGCGGCGGTCAGCTTGACCTTAATTATTATAATTCAAACCAGAACGGTTCAGAGCTTGAAATCGTCAGCATAGATGCCGGAAAGGATAATACTTATAAGCAGTTTATAGGCAACAAGGAAACTGGTGAGACTGTATTTTCATTCCCTGTAAACGGAAAAAACTTTGGAGTTACTAACACTCTTGTTACATACACCTTCAAGGTGCCTGATGATGCTCCGGAAAAAACAACTTTTGTTTTCAGTCTTGACCTCGCCCCTTATTTCGTTGACGGAAACGGCGATGAACTTCAGGTCGAAGCGAATTTTGCAAAAATCTGGATAAATGTTGATTCCGAAACTGCAAACGAAAAGAATATGCATTTCAATGCAGGCGGCAACAATACTATAAGTGCTGTCGGCGGCAAGGAATTTGAAGTTCCTGTAAAGATATACGGAAAAAATATCGACAAACTATCAGGATTCCAGTTAAAGCTTGATGTTCCGGAGGGCGTTGAGTATACCGGAGCTGATATGACAAATATCCCAGGCGATGTTACTCTTGAATTTAACCCTGAGACTTTAGAGATCGCCGCAGCTAAAAAAAGCGGTGAAGCTATCGGTTTTAAATCTGGTGATACTGTTGCAGTTCTGAAATTCAAGACTAAGCCTGACTACACTGGTACTTTCTCTATAGGTGTAAAGGATGTTTACGGTACAGCAGCAGATAAGACCGATTTCACTGTAAGAGATTCTGTAAGCGCTAAGGTACACGTTGATCCTCGTAATCTGTTCTTTGGGCTTGTTTATCCTGGAACTCATAATGGCACGGCTACTGTTTTTGAAGATCAGGAATTGGAAATTCCTCTTGAAATACTGGGCGTCGGCGTTGAAACTCTCGCAGGCTTCCAGTTAAAGCTTGATGTATCAGATGATATCGAGTACGTTGGTGCTGATATGCCGGCTATCGGAAACAATGTGAATCTTGAATTCAACCCTGAAACTTTAGAGATCGCCGCAGCTAAAAAAAGCGGTGAGCCTATCGGTCTGAAACACGGAGATACTATTGCAGTATTAAAGTTCAAGGTAAAATCTCCTGTAAATGACGGAAATGCTTATATCAGAATAACTGACGTATTTGGCACTGATACCGACCAGACTGAGGATATCATAAAGCCTTCACTCGACCTTGAATTAGTTATAGCAGATCCTGTACCTGATACTCCGGTCGTAGTTGAAACAGGTCTTCTTGGTGACGTTAACCTCGACGGCGCTGTAGACGCTAAGGACGCTTCTGCTGTACTCGCTGAGTATGCTGCGCTCTCCACAGGCAAGGAGTCAACTTTCACAGAGCAGCAGAAGAAAAATGCTGACGTAAACTTTGACGGCGCTGCAAATGCCACAGATGCTTCAAAGATACTTGCTTTCTACAGCTTCCTCTCAACAGGCGGCTCAGGCAGAATGGAAGACTGGCTCGCAGATAACAAATAATGACATGATAAAAAGCTTGCTGAAATGACAGCAAGCTTTTTTGTTTGTCAATAAACCTGAAATTTGCGGGCGACGGAACGTCGCCCCTACACAAGCAAACGTAAAATAGCTGAATTGTAGGGCGGCGTTTCGCCGCCCGTATTTATGTAGATATAAAAACGTTTTTTACAGGCTTTTTGTTTCACATTATTATGTTTATATGCATAGGATATAGTGTACCGCAAAGCGGCGGAGCTGTCTTCTGACAGGGGGGATAACATGAAAGAATGTATCGTGGAAATGCCGTCGTACACCTACGCAAAGAAGGCTGAAAAGCTTCTTAACTCACGGGGGATACGTGCAGAGGTGAAAAGGCGGAGCACCGGCTGCGGCTATATGCTGAAAATATACGCAGACTGCCGCAGTTCCTTGAATATACTCGATAAATTCGGTGTGCCCTATTTCCTCAGGGAAAAGAGTGAAGCGCCGTGATAATAAATTTTGACAACGCCGCCACGACTTTCCCGAAGCCTGAAAGCGTTAAAAAAGCCGTAGCCGAAGCTATGGACAGATTCGGCGGAAATGCAGGCAGAGGAGGTCATCCTCTTGCGGCGGCTACTTCAAAGGCAGTCTACTCGGCGAGAGAGACTGTAGCTCAGTTTTTCGGTGCAGAGCCGGAAAATACGGTCTTTGCCATGAACTGCACCCATGCGCTGAATATGGCTATACAAGGCGTGATGTCTGAGGGCGGACACATGATAATAAGCGGCATGGAGCACAATTCTGCTGCAAGACCGGCTGCAAAGCTTGCAGCTGAGGGGAAGATAACGCTGTCGGTCGCTCCGATATATCCGGAGAGCAGCCGGACTGTTGAGAGCTTCCGCAGTCTTATCTGCGACGACACAAAGGCGATAGTCTGCACTATTGCAAGCAATGTTACAGGTCAGATAATGCCGTACCGTGAGGTAGGCAGACTTTGCCGTGAAAAGGGGATATGCTTCATTGCTGACGGTGCTCAGGCTTGCGGAGTTCTTGATATAAAGCTGAGCGACGGCATAAATATACTCTGCACAGCCGGTCACAAGGGACTTTACGGCATAACCGGCACAGGACTTCTCGTCACTGACGGAAAATACCCGATAAAGCCGATAATACAGGGCGGTACTGGCACAGACTCTATGAGCCTTCGTCAGCCGGAACTTACTCCAGAAAGTCTCGAAAGCGGAACAGTCGGAGTTATCGGCATAATGTCAATGAAAGCAGGCATAGAATTTGTGAGAAAAAAGGGCATAAGGCGTATTTTTAACCACGAGGACAGGATATGCCGGCAGTTTATCAGGCATTTGCAGAATGATGAGCGCATAACTGTATACCGCAGTCCGGAAGCCGGATATGTGCCGATAGTTTCGTTCAATATCAAAGGTATCAGGTCAGGGGATGTGGCTGCAAGACTTGCGGAAAAAGGTTATTGTCTCAGAGCAGGATACCATTGTTCAGCCCTTGCACACACTCAGCTCGGCACTTCTGACGGTACTGTAAGATTCTCTCCGTCAGTGTTCAGCCGTGAGGAGGATGCCGCTGAACTTGCTTCCGTATTAAGAACTATGTGAAAATTTACGGAAAAATCCGAAAAAACTATTGAAATAATCTCGTTTTGTGGTACAATAATATATGATAGACAGCGTATGCCGTGTTTTATGGATAAATCTTTTATTATATGAGCGGGAATGTCAGTTCAGCTGACTTTATCAGATACTCATCGGGCGGTGCTATAAAGCCGCCCTGTACATATTTTCCGTGCGGCATAACATATTCTGAACGAAAGGAAGTGAACCGATGCCCTCTTTTAACGATCTGCAGCACGCTTTTTTCAGTCTACTCAGTACTATCGAGTTAAAAGATGTCCTCGACGTCGGTGTACTTGCATATCTGATATACCTTCTTCTGAAGCTTATCAGAGAGACCCGTGCCGGTCAGCTTGTAAAGGGTATACTCCTTCTTGTAGCCGGTTACTTTATTTGCAGTTTCTGTGAACTGAAGGTAATGAAATATATTCTCGGTCATGCTCTCGATATCGGACTTATCGCAATGATAATCCTCTTTCAGCCGGAGCTGCGCCGTGCTCTTGAAAAATTCGGACGTACAAAATTCGGTATACAGCTTCTTGGCTTAGGAACTGTTACCGGCGATGTAAGACAAAGGTGGGATAACGCCATAGAGGCTATATGTGACTCATGTGTTGAGCTTTCGGCAAGCTGTACCGGTGCGCTGATAGTATGCGAAAGGCAAACAAGGCTCGGCGAACAGATAGAGACAGGTACTATACTCAATGCTATCCCAAGCAAGGAAGTATTCGGAAATATATTCTACCCTAAAACTCCGCTCCATGACGGAGCTGTTATCATGCGTGACGGTATGATACTTGCAGCAGCCTGTTTCCTGCCGAAACCGCAGAACGATGCTGCCATAAACAAAAAGCTCGGTTCAAGACACCGTGCAGCTATAGGTATGAGCGAAAACTCTGATTCTGTCGTTATAGTTGTCTCAGAGGAGACAGGTCAGATATCTGTAGCTATGAACGGTGTTCTTACAAGAGACTATACCCGTGAAAAACTCCGTGCGCTTCTTGAAAAAGAAATATACAATGTTTCTGCCGACGACTTGGGACGCAGGAAAAAAATATCCTCCTTGTTCGGAAGGGGGAAGAAGAGATGAAAATGCTTAAAGAACTGAAAGAAAAACATCTCAAGAGCAATTGTGCTCTTGCACTTCTCGCAATAGTGCTTGCTGTAGTTGTATGGCTGATAATATCAATGACTCAGTATCCCGATGCTCAGCGTACAATTGCACATATACCGCTTTCAAAGGATATATCGGGTTCTGCTGCTGAGGTAAGCGGTCTGAGCCTTATAAATTCAAACGTGAATGAGGTCACTGTTGAGCTTCTTGCCGGAAAAACTCAGGTCGGAAGCCTCAATAATGAGAATCTCGAAGCTTATATCGATGCTGACTCAGTAACAAGTGCAGGAACTCGTGTCATGACCATAAAGATACGTGGTGCAAGCAATATCAACTATAAAATAAAGTCTATCAAGCCGGCTGAAGCTACTGTTGTATTCGATAAAATGGATACCCGTGAATTCAGCGTAGAACCTCAGATAACCAATGTATCTGTGGTTGACGGAAAGGCTATAGATCAGGATGATATGATATGTGAGCCGTCCGTTGTAAGGATCACAGGTCCGTCAGGTCAGCTCGACAAGATAGCCAAGTGCTATGCGGTATCAGATAAACGGCTCAGCCTTGACAGTACATACCTGCTGTCAACTAATCAGCTTGAACTCTATACCGAGGATAACGCCGAGATAAATCAGTCTTCTCTGAAATTCAGCGATGTGAGCTTTAATATCACTATCCCTGTCCGCACACAGAAGGAAGTCGGACTTTATGTATCTGTTATAGATGCTCCGGATAACTTCAATACCGATAATATCAAATTTAACCTGTCAGCGGATTCGGTGGTGCTTGCCTGCAACAACAGCAAGACCGAGATACCTGATAAGCTTGATATAGGCAAAGTTTCACTCAGCGAAATAAAACCGGGATTCACAAGGACGTTCTCTCTTAGCAACCGTCTTGAAGGCAGTGAGTACGAAAATGTGTCCGACCTTGAAACTGTTACGGCAACTTTCGACGATTCACAGTTCTCAAGCATTAATCTTACTCTCGACAAGAGCCGTATCAATACCAGCAATGAGCCGGATAAGTCCAATTATGACTACAAGGTGCTTACCGAGAGGTTCGAGATAACTGTTATGGGACCTGCTGAGGTACTGAGCGAGATAACTCCGGAGGATATCGCCGCTGACGTTGACCTGCTCAATGCCAATATAACCACCGACTCGTTCAGCTGGAGTGCGAAATTCTCATGTAAGTACGACAATGTATGGGTAGTTACCAATTCAAAGGTTTCTGTCCAGCGTACAAAGAAACAATCTGACAATACTTAAAATTTCAGGCGCATAGAAAAATATGCGCCTGTTTTTTTATTGACTTTACACAAAAAATGTTATATAATAATAATGTATACACTGACGTATTACGGGGATAATATCCGTGAAATACATTTAATGCGTAAGGAGTATACACTATGGAGAACGAAAAGGAAAAGAACGTTTACGATACAGATATATCACAGCAGAATCCAAAGCATCTTATACACTGTCTTACTGTTATCGGACAGATAGAGGGACACTATGTACTTTCGGAGCAGAACAAGACTACACGCTATGAACATATCATACCGGCTCTCCTTGCTGTTGAGCAGGACAGGAGCGTTGAAGGACTTATGATAATCCTGAATACTGTCGGCGGTGATGTTGAAGCAGGTCTTGCCATTGCTGAACTTATCGCAGGAATGAAAACTCCGACAGTATCTCTTGTGGTCGGCGGAGGACATTCTATAGGTGTACCTCTTGCGGTAAGCGCAAAGACCTCTTTTATAGTGCCGTCTGCTTCAATGACTATCCACCCTGTACGCATGAACGGTACTGTCTTAGGTGTACCTCAGACGCTTTCCTACTTCGATAAAATGCAGGACAGGATAGTTGACTTTATTACACGTAACAGTAATGTCCGTGAAGACGTTTTCAGAAAGCTCATGATGAATACTGAGGAACTTGTCATGGATGTAGGATCAGTAGTTGAGGGCGAAAAAGCTGTCAGTATAGGTCTTATCGACAAACTTGGCAGTCTCGGCGATGCACTGGACTGTCTTTATGAAATGATAGAGAATACAGAAGAACGATACAGATAAATTATGGAGGATATAAATGCCTGCAAAAAAGAAAAAGCCGCCTATGGGAGCTGAATTCCGTGATGATGAATACACTTCCAAGGGCAAGCCTGTGAAGAAAAAAGAACCTAAAGAAAAAAGCGGAGCTAAAGAAGCTCCTGTGCCTAAAGCAGCGAAAGCTCCGAAGGAGAAAAGCAGTAAAGCTCCGGAAACGGAAGAAAACGATAACATTTACAACAGCCGTACTGTATCTGTACTGCTGTTTGCAGCCGGAGTGCTTGTCGCACTTATGACTTTTATTCCCGGTACTGCCGGCTGGAATGCCATACATAAATTTATGCTCGGACTTTTCGGCATTGCTGCGTTTTTTGTGCCGGCGATACTGATATACACCTCGGTGCTCATCGGACTTGAAAAAGGTCGTGACAATGTTACGAGAAAGGCTGTAATAGGCATTATAATGACGCTGCTGACCTGCTCTGCATTACAGGTGTTCATGGTCGGAGAAGTGCCGGGGCATACTTTCTCTGAGAATGTTTCACAGATATACAAGGACGGTACAAGACTGATCGGCGGAGGTATAGCCGGTCTGCCTATATCAGGACTTCTCCTTGCACTTCTCGGAAAAATGGGAGCACGTATAGTTGCTGTACTTCTGTTTTTCGTGCTGTGGATGCTGCTTACGAATAAGGGTATCATAGAATTTTTCCAGATGATCGCAAAGCCGTTTTCCTTTATCGGCGACTTTTTCAGCGGAAGCGGATACGAGATAGTTGACGATGATGAAGATGATGACGACGATGATGACGAGGGAGATATCTTAGACCGTGACGTTATCACTGCTGACAGGAAAATGATAAACGTCAGGGAGGAATTTTTCAGCGATAAGGACGCTCTCGGAATAGGTGACGACCTCGCTGCTCAAAATAGCGGTATTGCAGATATACCGGCTGAACCTCCTCAGAGCGAGGAGGAAGAATTCAGTATGTTCTTCGATATGCCTGTAAATGAGGAAGTGCCGGATGTACCGGCTGATGTGCCTGCATTTGCACCGCCTGTACCGGCAGAAGAAGCTCCGGCAGAAGAACCTGACTTCGACCTTGAAAGGCTCATAACCCGTGCTGCTGAGATCAAGGCAAAGCGTGACAATGCTGTTGCTCAGGAGAAAGAAGAGGAAAAAGAGCCGGAAGTACAGGCTTCGGCATACGTACTCCCAAGCATTGACATTCTTACTCAGCCGAACAATAACTCCAACAGCAATGAGGCTGCTGCTGAAATGCGTGAAAAGGCTGAGACTATCGAAAATACCCTCAAAAGCTTCGGCGTAGAGGTCAAGATGCGTAATATTTGCAGAGGTCCTTCTATTACACGTTATGAGGTACAGCCGGGAGCAGGCGTTAAAGTCTCGAAAATAAAGGGACTTGAAGATGATATAGCTCTTTCGCTTGCGGCTCAGGGTGTACGTATAGAAGCTCCTATACCCGGAAAGGCTGCTATCGGTATAGAAGTGCCGAATATAAACAAGGATATGGTAACTCTCCGTGAGATACTTGAATCTTCGGAATTTAAAAGTTCAAAGAGCAAGCTTGCTTTTGCAGTCGGCAAGGACATTGCCGGTAATTCAATAGTCGGCGATATCACGAAGATGCCGCACGTTATTATTGCCGGTACTACCGGTTCAGGTAAGTCTGTCTGCACACGTTCCATAATCATGAGCATACTCTACAATGCAACTCCGGACGAGGTAAAGCTCATACTCATTGATCCGAAGGTAGTTGAATTCAAGGTATTCGACGGTATACCGCATCTGCTCATACCTATCATA
>DEBW01000083.1:10460-11070 GCA_002348905.1 Ruminococcus flavefaciens
ACAGCTTTGAACTGGGCTGTTCAGGAAATGATGAAGAGGTACAATATCTTTGCTGAGGTCGGCGCTACTGACCTTAAATCCTACAACGAACTTGCAGCAGATGATGAAGAACTCAAATTCATGCCGCAGATAGTAATATTTATCGACGAGCTTGCTGATATGATGCTCGTTGCAGGCAAGGAAGTTGAAGATTCGATATGCCGTCTCGCACAGATGGGACGTGCCGCAGGTATGCATCTTGTAGTTGCTACCCAGCGTCCGACCACTGACGTTATCACAGGTCTTATCAAGGCTAATATCCCAAGCCGTATCGCACTTTCAGTTATGTCACAGGTGGACTCACGTACCATTATTGATATGGCTGGAGCTGACAAGCTGCTCGGTAACGGTGATATGCTGTATATGCCTATAGGTATGGGCAAGCCTGTACGTGTACAGGGCTGTTTTGCATCAAGCAAGGACATCAATGAAACTCTGACATTCATACGCAGTCAGTCAACTGGCGAATACGATGATACTGTTATCGAGGCTGTTGAAAACTACGTTCCTCAGTCAAGCAAGGGCGATAAGGGAGGCGCTTCTGAAAGCGGCTTCAACGCCGGAAGTGACT
>DEBW01000083.1:11102-24994 GCA_002348905.1 Ruminococcus flavefaciens
CAGGGCAGCCGAGGTAGCTGTAAACAACGGTCAGGTCTCGACGACTATGCTTCAGAAGAAGCTGAGACTTGGCTATGCAAAGGCTTCAAGAATTATTGATGAGCTGGAGGAGCGTGGCATTATAGGCCCAAGTGAAGGCTCAAAACCACGAAAGGTACTCATGTCGAAAATGCAGTTCGATGAGTGGAAATTCCGTATGCTGGAGGAATGATCATGTTATTAGTAGTTTTCTGCGCATTAGCTTCACTATTTGCTGCAATAGCAGCTTTCAGAGTATTGGCAAAGAGAAAGTTCTACCGTGAACATACAACAAAAATGTCAGGAAAGGTGACACAGCACAATAAAGTCACGATAATGGGCGAAAATGCCTATGAGCTGTTTGTGCTTGCAGAAAACTGCTTCACCTACAAGATAACCACGAAATGCAGCGCTGCTAAGAAGCTTACCGAGGGTACGGCTGTTGATATACTCGTGCCCGACCTCGCTGAGCCTGAGACCGGCGACATCATAAGAGAAGACCTTGAGGAGAAAGAAGCCGAGGGCAGACTGAGAGCTGATGAAGCTGAAACCCTGCGTCTGCTCCGTGAGCTTGAGGAAGTAACAAGAAAGGTACAGAGTATGTCTGCTCCGGACGAAAAGAGAGTAATACTCTGCAAGGAGAGTGTACCGGCTTCAAAATTCTGGCTTCATGCCGGCATTTCTGCGGTATTCTTCATGTTCAACCTCGTTCTGCTCATTACTATGATAATTGATAAGAAGACCGTTTTATAACGAAAGGGCGTGATATCGTGTACGAAGGCTTTCTGCCGACTACAAAAAAGGAAATGGACGAATTGGGGATAGACCAGTTCGATTTCATATACATCACAGGTGATGCTTACGTTGACCACCCAAGCTTTGGCGCATCTATAGTTACAAGGCTTATCGAAGCTATGGGATTTACAGTGGGCATAATAGCTCAGCCTGACTGGCATACCGACAGGGACTTCCGCCGTTTCGGAGCTCCAAAGTATGCGTTTCTCTTAACAGCGGGAAATATAGATTCTATGGTGGCACATTATACCGCCGCAAAGCGCAAGCGCTCAGATGACGCTTACAGTCCAGGAGGACTGGCAGGAAAACGTCCTGACAGAGCTGTTATAGTTTACTGTCAGAAGCTCAGGGAGTATTTCGGGGATATCCCGATAGCAATAGGCGGACTTGAAGCCTCTCTCCGCCGTTTTGCCCATTACGACTATTGGGACGACGATGTGAGACCGTCAGTCCTCGTTGACAGCGGTGCTGACCTTCTCATGTACGGTATGGGTGAGCATCAGATACGTGAATTCTGTACACGCATCTCAAACGGCGAGAGCGTAAAGACTATGACGGATATAAGAGGTACGTGCTACCTGACAGAGCCGGTGAATACTCCTATCGGTGCGGCACAGTGTCCGTCATTTGAGCAGGTTCGTGAAAGCAAGACCGAGTACGCCAAGGCTGTCAAGATACAGTACGACTGGCAGGATGAGGTCTACGGAAAGACTATAATACAGCGTCACGGAAAAATGATGCTTGTGCAGACTCCTCCGGCTTACAGCCTTACTACCGAGGAGCTTGACTATATCTACAGTCTGCCGTATATGAGAGCGGTACACCCGTCATACGATTCTCAGGGCGGAGTGCCGGGAATTGAGGAGGTACGCTTCTCTATCACTCATAACCGTGGATGCTTCGGCTACTGTAATTTCTGCTCCATTGCGCTTCATCAGGGCAGGAGAATAACTGTAAGAAGCGAGGAATCAGTTCTTGCCGAGGCTGAACGTATTACTAAAATGCCCGATTTCAAGGGATATATACACGATGTCGGAGGGCCAACGGCTAATTTCCGCCATACATCATGTGAAAAACAGCTCAGCAAGGGGCTTTGCATGGGCAAGAAATGTCTTGCTCCAAAACCGTGTCCGGGACTTAAAGTTGACCATACCGAATACCTTGCAATGCTCAGAAAGATACGCAAGGTCAAGGGAGTTAAGCGAGTATTCATCCGCTCAGGAATACGCTACGACTACCTTATGGAAGACAAAAACGACGAGTTCATGCGTGAACTTATCAAGTACCACGTAAGCGGTCAGCTCAAAGTTGCTCCGGAGCATTGCTCGGCGGTAGTCCTCGATAAAATGGGAAAACCGCATATAGAAGCTTACAAGGCATTTCAGAAGCGTTTCTACGAGATAACCAAGGGTATGGGCAAGGAACAGTATCTTGTACCGTATCTTATGTCGTCACATCCGGGAAGTACGCTGAATGAAGCTATAGACCTCGCACTCTTCCTCCGTGACAATCATATCCGCCCGGAGCAGGTGCAGGATTTCTACCCTACACCGGGTACTATTTCTACGGCGATGTTCTATACTGAACTTGATCCGTATACTATGGAGAAGGTATATGTACCGAAAACTCCGAAAGAAAAGGCGATGCAGAGAGCACTTCTGCAATATTTCCGACCGCAGAACAGGGAACTGGTGCTTGAAGCACTGAAAAAGGCTAACCGCCGTGACCTGATAGGCTCGTCGCCGAAGTGCCTCGTTGAGGATATACCAGTAAAAGGCGGTGATAAGTCATGGCAGAAAAACGCAAAAGCACGACCGGCAGGCAAGGGCAGAAAAAGCGCACAAGTTCAAAAAGGCGCAGCAAAACACGGCGTAAAGGGAAGTCAAAAGCGTCGTGGCTGATAATAGTTGTTCTTCTCGTTATCTATTATGTGATAACCAATATGAAGAACGGCAATATATTGCCGGCTGAGGGCGAGATAAAAGTACACTACATAGACGTAGGGCAGGGTGACTGTATATTCATCACTGACGGAAACGAGAATATGCTCATTGACTGCGGAGAATCTGAAAATACTCCCCGTGCGGTGCAGTATCTCAATAATCTCGGCGTTAAAAAGCTCGATTATGTTGTCGGCACTCATCCGCATTCTGACCATATGGGCGGTATGGCTCAGATAATCGAGACATTCGATATCGGTGAGTTCATCATACCTCATATCGACGATTCTGATATACCGACTACTGTATATTTCAACAAGTTCCTTGACGCTGTTGAAAAGTACAAAGTTGACCTCAAAGAAGCTAAAGTCGGCAGAGAGATAAATATCGGAGAAGCCAAATGTGAGATAATCGCTCCGAACAGCGAAAAATATAATGATGTAAATAATTATTCCGTAGGTATCGTACTGTATCACGGTCAGAACAGCTTTATTTTCACAGGAGATGCAGAAGCTCTCGCTGAGCGTGAGATGCTTGATACAGGCAGACTTCATAAAGTGAATGTATACAAGGCAGGTCATCACGGAAGCAGCAGTTCAAGCTCTGATGCATTCCTGAAAGTGATAGATCCTGATGTTGCCGTTATCTCGTGCGGAGCAGGCAATAAATACGGTCATCCGAATGAAAGTACCATGAAAAGGCTTGAATCCTATACAGACCAGATATACCGCACTGACCTGTGCGGAAATATAGTTATAAGTTCTGACGGTGAGCAGCTCAGCGTCAGCACAGAAAGGAATAGCAGATGATAATTGACAGATTTGAAGGCGATTATGCTATCATCGAAACAGATGAAGGCTTTATAAACGTTTACCGTGCATTTCTTCCTGCAAATGCCCGTGAAGGCGATGTAGTGGTTTGCAGCAACGGCGGATATTACGTTGATCAGGAAGCTACTGACAGTATCAGAAGCGATGTCAAGGACAGACTTCACAAACTGCTTACAGGTAAAGATGACTGATACTATAATAGTAGGCGGCGGAGCTGCCGGATGTATGGCGGCTGTGCAGGCTGCAAGGTACGGGAAGTCTGTGCTCCTCTTTGAGCGCAATGACCGTATAGGCAGAAAACTGCGTATAACCGGCAAGGGCAGATGCAACGTCACAAACAATTCCTCAACTGAGGAGCATATGAAAAATATACCTGTGAATCACAGGTTCATGTACAGTTCTTTCTCTATGTTCGGGGCAGAGGAGACCATGAGCTTTTTCGAGGAGCTTGGCGTACCTCTTAAAACTGAGCGTGGAAACCGTGTATTTCCTGTAAGCGATAATGCTGAGGATATAGTTGACGCTTTTTCAAGAGAAATGAAAAAGCTCGACGTTAAGATAGTACACAAGCGTGTAAGTTCGCTCATTATTGAGAACGGCGTTTGCTGTGGAGTGAAAGCCGGCGGAGAGGAATACCGCAGCGGAAGCGTACTCATCGCCTGCGGAGGAAAGTCCTACCCGAATACAGGCTCTACCGGCGACGGATACACCCTCGCAGAAAGTGCAGGTCATACCGTTACTGAGCTTAAACCAAGTCTTGTACCGCTCGTTTCTCCGGATAAATACTGTACCGAAATGATGGGACTTTCCCTCAGAAATGTGACTCTTACCCTTTATTACGGTGAAAAGCCGATATACAGTGAACTTGGTGAGATGCTCTTTACGCATTTCGGCGTTAGCGGTCCATTGGTGCTGAGCGCAAGCAGTCACATCCGTGACATGAAGCCGAACCGCTACAAGATGCTTATCGACCTTAAACCGGCTCTTTCACCTGAACAGCTCGATGCACGTATACAGCGTGATTTTGCGGAAAATCTCAACCGTGACTTCATAAATGGCATACGCAAGCTGCTTCCGGCGAAGCTGATACCAGTGATAGTAAAACTCTCAGGCATATCTCCTGAGCAGAAGATAAACGGTATCACCCGTGAGCAGAGACTTGCTTTCGGCAGGCTCATAAAGGCTTTCCCAGTGCGTATCAGCGGTTTCAGACCGATAGACGAAGCTATCATCACAAGCGGAGGAGTGTCCGTCAAGGAGATAGATCCTCATACTATGGAGTCGAAACTCTGCGAGAGACTTTTCTTTGCCGGAGAAGTTATCGACATTGATGCTTATACAGGCGGATTTAACCTGCAAATTGCCTTTTCTACAGCATATTCAGCAGCAATATATCTATAAGGACGTTACACCAATGAAAAGAGAGAAATGGCAGAAAATATTCCGCTATGTATTTGAATTTGCAGCAGCCGGTTTTGCTGGCTGGATATACGAAGTCGTTACTGTATGGATACTCTACCATGAGTTCGTAAACCGTGGTATGCTGCATCTTCCGATAATACCGATATACGCAGTCGGAGCTTTTATACTTCTTGCCATACTCGGAGAACGTGACAGGAATCCTGTGTTCCTGTTCGTATTCTCAACGGTGGTAACTACCGCCTTTGAGCTTGGAGCTTCCTATCTGCTGGAATTTATCTTCCACAGGCGCTTCTGGACTTATGAAGGCTGGCTGTTTTCTCTGCAAGACCGTTCAAGCCTGATATCCAGCGCTATTTTCGGAGTTATGGCAGTCATATACTTCTACGGTCTGCATCCGCTTTCCGGTAAACTATGCGATAAACTGCCGAAAGCTGTATGCATAGGCTTCTCGGTAACTGCCGTTGGAGCTGTAGTTACAGACCTTTTTATATCCGTGCGTGAACTGCTTCAGAATAAATAATTAAGGAGAATAAATCAATGAGTACAATAAATATCGCAATAGACGGCCCTGCCGGTGCAGGAAAAAGTACGATAGCAAAAATGGTATCAGCCAGACTTGGCTATATCTACGTTGATACAGGAGCGCTTTACCGTACTGTTGCGCTTTACATCACCGAAAACAATATCCCTGATGAGGACATTGAAAAGTCACTTGAAAATGCTGACGTTTCACTTCGCTTCGTTGACGGCGCTCAGCGTGTTTTCCTCGGAGACAGAGACGTTTCTGACCTGATACGCACTCCTGAGATATCTATGGCTGCTTCACGCACATCTGCTATACCAGCCGTAAGAGCGTACCTCTTTGAAACTCAGCAGAAGATAGCCCGTGAGAACAATATCCTCATGGACGGCAGAGATATCGGTACTGTTGTACTCCCGAATGCTGACGTAAAGATATTCCTCACCGCTTCCGCAGAGGAACGTGCAAACAGACGCTACAAGGAGCTTGCTGAAAAGCCAGAATGTCCGTCTTATGAGGATATCCTCAAAGACATAATCCAGCGTGACTATCAGGATATGCACCGTGAGATAGCTCCGCTGAAACAGGCTGATGATGCCGTTCTTGTTGATACCACAAAGCTCAGTTTAGATGAATCTGCTGAGGCTATAGTCAATGTTATAAAGGAAAAGCTTGGAAAATGAACTATATCATAAGACAGGCAGTGCCTGCTGATAAGCCGTATATTGAGAAACTCTTTAATGAGATGCTCAGAAGTATCTATAATACCGATGATACTGAGGAATATGAGGCTGGATATCTTGATAAGTTTTTCGGCGGTTCGGCTGACCGTATATTTGTAGCTGTGGTAAACGGCGAAACTGCGGCATATATTTCAGTTGAAGCCTATCCTGAACATATTTACCTTGACGATTTTTCTGTTTCAGAAAAATACCGTAAAATGGGCATAGGTACGGCACTTGTAAAGAGAGTCGAGGAATATGCCGGAGAACTTGGTCTGACAGGTGTCGAACTTCATGTTGAAAAGTCAAACGCTTCAGCTCTCAGACTGTACGAAAAACTTGGATATCGTATAGCTGACGAGGAAGAAAGCCGCTTTAAAATGACAAAGAAAGGAGAAATTTGATTGTATTATATAGTTAAATTTCTTGTGCTGGTGTATTTCCGCATAATGTATAACCTGCATTTTGAGGGAAAAGACAATATCCCACGGGGAGAAGCTGTTATTTATGCTTCAAATCACCGCACAAATGCTGATCCGCCTCTCGTAGGATGCAATGCCGTTGGTAAATTCGCTTTTATGGCTAAAGAGGAGCTTTTCAAAAACAAGCTCTTTGCATGGCTGATATCTTCTCTCGGAGCTTTCCCTGTTGCAAGAGGAAAGGGTGATATGGGCGTTATCGACACCGCTGTTGAGCGACTTCAAAGCGGCAGAAGCCTTATGATATTCCCGGAAGGTACCCGCTCAAAGACCGGCAAGGTCAGCAAGGGACACGCCGGAGCTGCTCTTATCGCTGCAAAGGCTGACAAGAGAATAGTACCTGTTGGTATAGTTTTCGGAGAAAAACTGAAATTCCGTACAAGAGTTACCGTTAAATACGGTGAGCCTATTGATCCTAAAGAGTACGTCGAGCCTGCTGATGAGCCGAATCCACGCCAGCTCGTAAAGCTCAAAAACCGCTATATGGAAGAGATAAAGAAACTCGTCGAGGGCGATGAGGTACAGGATATCAAGGAGGATAAGGATAATGCGTGAAGTCACTGTTGCTAAGTCTGCCGGATTCTGCTTCGGCGTTGACAGAGCCGTGAAAATGGTGTATAATGAACTGGAAAAAAACTCGAAAGTTGCTACTTTAGGTCCTATAATCCATAATCAGGACGTTGTGAACGATATGAAGGCAAAGGGCGCAAGAGTTATCGAGTCAGTCGATGAATTGCAGGATGACGAGACTGTTGTTATCCGCTCTCACGGCGTTGGTAAGGATGTCTACGATAAGATAGCTGAGAAGGGCTGCCGTATGCTTGACGCTACCTGTCCTTTCGTCTCAAAGATACACAAGATCGTCGCTGAGAAAACTTCCGAGGGATATATTATTTTAATAGCCGGCGACATAAGCCATCCGGAGATACAAGGAATCATCGGTCATTGTAAACAAAATTACTTTGTATTTAAGGATAATTTTGAGCTAAAACACCTTTTTGAGGAAAATTCTAATTTTTTGGGAAAAAAGCTTGCATTTGTCGCTCAAACAACGTATAATATAGTAGTATGGGAAGAGTGTTTAAAGGTGATACCCAAGAACAGTCCCGATATTGTTATATTCGATACGATATGCAACGCCACGGATACCAGACAGTCGGATGCGGCTGAACTTGCTAAAAGTTCCGACATCATGTTGGTGGTCGGCGGCAGGCACAGCTCCAATACCGTTAAGCTGTACGAAGTGTGCAGCAGGTACTGTCAGACGTATCACATAGAAAATTCGGACGAGCTTTCATCTTTGAAGCTGCCCTGTGCAGGACGGATCGGCATTACTGCCGGAGCTTCCACACCTGCATATATAATCAAGGAGGTACAAACCACTATGACAGAGAATGTAAATCTCACAGCAAATCCGGATGAGGAGATCGACTTTGAAAAAGCTCTCGATCAGTCATTCAAAAAAATACATACAGGAGAGAAAGTTAAGGGCATCGTTGTTGCTATCGACAACGCTGAAATAACTGTTGACCTCGGCACAAAGCACACAGGTTACGTTAAGCTCGAAGAACTTACAGATGATCCTTCCAAGAAGCCTGAGGATATCGTTTCTTTAGGCGATGAGATCGAACTCATCGTTGTTAAGGTAAACGATGCTGACGGTACTGCTGCTCTTTCCAAGAAGAAGGTTGACGAGCAGGCTGGCTACGATACTATCGTTAAGGCTAAGGAAGAGGGCACTGTTCTTGAGGGTACTATCAGCAAGATAGTTAACAAGGGCGTTACTCTCAACTACCTCGGCGTAAGAATCTTCATCCCTGCTTCTCAGACAGGTCTTTCAAGAGGCGCTGATCTTGAACAGCTCAACAAGCAGAAGGTTCAGTTCAAGATCATCGAAGTTGATGAAGGCGGCAAGAAGAGAGCTGTTGGTTCTATCAAGGCTGTTGACAGCGCTAAGAAGGAAGAGGCTAAGGCTAAGTTCTGGGAGTCTGCTGAAGTTGGTCAGACTTTCGTTGGCAAGGTTAAGTCCCTTACAAGCTTCGGTGCTTTCGTTGACCTCGGCGGTATCGACGGTATGGTTCATATCTCTGAGCTTTCATGGAAGCGCATCAAGCACCCAAGTGAAGTTGTAAGCGTTGGCGATACTCTTGAAGTATACATCAAGGATCTCAACCGTGAAGAGAACAGAATCTCTCTCGGCTTCAAGAAGGCTGAGGATAATCCTTGGGAGATCTTCCAGTCCAAGTACAGCGTTGGCGATGTAGTTAAGGCTACTATCGTTTCTATCACAAGCTTCGGTGCTTTCGCTCAGATCATCGACGGCGTTGACGGTCTTATCCACATCTCTCAGATCGCTGATAAGAAGGTCGAGAACGTTAAGGATATCCTTTCTGTTGGCGATGTTGTTGACGTTAAGATCATCGACATTGATACAGAGTCTAAGAGAATAAGCATCTCAATGCGTGCTCTCCTTGAGGACGCTGCTGATGAAGCTTCTGCTGAGGACGCTGAATAATCTATCAGTTTTTTCAAGGCTGTACCTCATGGTACAGCCTTTATTGTTATATACTCATAAAAGGAAGTGAATGATATGCAGGAAAAATTTTGTGTTGAATGCGGTAATAAACTGCCGCTGAGCGCTGCTTTCTGTAATCGCTGCGGTGCTCGTCAGCCGGTAATGTTCATACCGCCTCTGAAGAATGCAGCTCCAGCCAGTGAAAATACTGCTCCGCCAAAGAATGTATCACCGGAGAGTGCTGTTGAAACCGTTGAAAAGTCCGAACCTGTGACTGAAACTGCCGCTGAAAAGTCTGTACCAGAAACCGAAGCTGTTTCAGCAGAAAGCACTGTTGAAAGCGTTGAAAACTCCGCAGCCCCTGAGGCTGAAAAACTCGCTGATGCTGTGGAAAATGTGGCTGAAAGTGCCGGAAATGCTGAGAATAAGGCAGCGGAGAATGTTTCTGATTTCGGCAGTTTTCCTCCTCCTCAGTATACTCCTCCGCCGACAAATGTGTATACAGTGGACAACAGCGCTGCCGAACAGCAAGGCATGAAAGGCGGATATGTCGCTGTAGTAACTGCTGCCCTTCTTGCAGTTTCGATATTCGTATGGGCAATATTCGCTATCAACAGCGAGGCTATGGACATCGGCACTAAATCAAGTTCCTCACGTTCATATTCCTCAGAATACTCCAGCAGAGAAAGCAGTTGGGATAAAAGCAGCAGTTCTCTGCCTGAACCTACCAGAGAACCGGTCGAAACTTCTAAGAACGACGATGAGTATAAAGGCGTTGGCGGTTATGATTCCGATTCATCCACGGGCAAATCTGCAAAAGGTTCTTATCAGAGCAAAAGCGGTTCGTATGAAGAGGGAAAATATACAGTAGGTAAGGATATCCCAGAGGGCGAATACTTCATATATGTAAGCGACGGAAGCCACTACAGCGAGGATTCTATCCCGTCATTCTACATGAAAGTCAAGGACGACGAGGATATCATTTTAAGCGGCTGGTATCAGTACTCTATGTACGTGAAACTGAGCAAAGGTCAGAGTATTGAGGTGTCGGGCGCTGATATCTACGATTTCGATGCTGCCGGCTCTTTGCGTAATGATCCGTTTGAACAGCCGGGAGCTTTTATCGTCGGCAGAGACGTAGAACCCGGTACTTACGAATTTACAAGCCTCACAGATCAGGACTACGAAAGCTATGAGCTTTTTGACAGCCTTGACGACCTTATGGAAAATGAAGGCTTCAGAAGCCATGTTTACCTCTCAAATGATGACGACGGTAAAATTGAGCTTAAAGAAGGTCAGATACTTATTCTTGAATGGTGTACGCTTTGAATTTTTAGAATAATGGGCTGTCGAGGACGCCAGCCCCTACAATTTGCTGTTCAACGTAAGCTTATTTGTAGGGGACGGCGTCCTCGACGTCCCTAAAACAGATTTTTTGAAAGATTAAACCGTCATCGTAGGCGGTTATATTTCGCCCGTTTAAGAGCTGTATAGTAAAGTGTCGCTTATCGGATAAAATAACTTGCATTATGCGGCGAAATATGCTATAATAGCTACTGTTGAAATAATTATGAAGGTCGTGAAATAATGATTTACCTTGACAATGCTGCTACCACCAAGCCTTGTTCTGAGGCTGTAAATGCGGCAATTGAGGCTATGACTGATAATTTCGGCAATCCGTCCTCCCTGCACAAAGCTGGTCTTAACGCTCAGCTCGCTATGGACAAGGCGAGAAAGATCATCGCTGACTCCCTCGGAGCGGCTGCCGATAACATACTTTTTACCTCCGGAGCGACCGAAAGCAATAACCTTGCTCTCCGTGGAGCTTCCGCTGCTTATGGTAAAAAACGCCGTAAAATAGTGGCTTCTGCCGTTGAACACGCTTCTGTTGACGAAACCCTCTCCGACCTCGAAAGCAAAGGCTTTGAGGTAGTACGTGTATCTCCCCGTGAGGACAGACGCTTCTATGCGGAGGACTTCGTTAATGCCTGTGATGAGAATACCGTCCTGCTGACCATGATGTATGTCAACAATGAGACTGGCTATATCCTGCCGGTAAAAGAAGTATTTACCGCTGTAAAACGCCGTTTCAAGGACATTATCACTCATACGGACTGCGTTCAGGCTTATATGAAGCTGCCAGTCAAGGCTAATTCATTCAATGCCGACCTCATTTCTCTCAGCGGACACAAGATACACGGCGTTAAAGGCATCGGAGCGCTGTACGTCAAAAAGGGAGTGCGCCTTATACCTGTTGTGACCGGCGGTAAGCAGGAAAAAGGCATCCGCTCAGGTACTGAGAGCGTACCGGCAATATGTGCATTTGGTGCGGCAGTTGAGAAGCTGCAGCCTACCATAAGCGAGCGTTTTGAGAAAGTCTCAGGACTGAAAAAACGCCTTATTGAGCTTATATCGACTATTGACGGAGTTGAGGTGAACTCTGTCGATGATGCTTCGCCTTATGTTGTGAATATTTCCGCAGCCGGTAAGCGCTCGGAGATTATGCTCCACTACCTTGAAAGCCGTGAGATATACGTTTCAAGCGGCTCAGCCTGCTCAAAAGGACAGCAGAGCGGAGTTCCGGCACAGTTCGGCATCACAGGAAAACGTGCTGATTCGGCTCTCCGTATAAGTATGACCGCTGATACTACAGAAGCCGAACTTGAAGCCTTTGCCGAAGCACTCAGGGACGGAATAGCAAATGTAAGAGGTTAAAGCTATGGACTGGCTGGGACTGATTTTTATATCTGTACTCGCTACTCTGATATGGATAGCCTGTTATTATGCATCTGCAAAATCGAGGATAAAACAAGCCGAGAAAGACGGAAAAACGCCGAAACTTGCGTTATGTCGGATTTTTTACGCAGTTACGTGGATAATTGGACAGGCTTTCTATTGGAATATGTGCATAACACTCCATAATTGGGGCGGAATGGATTAGATTCATTATTATAGAATAGGAGAAAATTATGAAAGAGATAATTCTTGTAAAATACGGCGAAATGGTTCTCAAAGGTCTTAACAAGAGGACTTTCGAGGATATGCTGACAAAAAATATCAAGCGCAGGCTGAAAAGTCTCGGACATTTTCAGCTCACAAGCGCACAGTCCACAACTTATATCACTCCTCTTGACGAGGATATCGACCTTGAAGAAGTTGTTGACCGTGTAAGCAAAATTTTCGGTATCGCTGCACTTTGCCGTGCTTGTGTGTGCGAAAAGGACTTCGCTGATATAACCGAAAAGGCGATTGAATACTGCGGAGATGTCCTCAGTACAGCTAAGACTTTCAAGGTCAATGCAAAGCGCTCCGACAAGGCTTTTCCAATGAAATCGCCTGAGATATGCGCTGAATTGGGCGGAGTGCTCCTCGAAAAGTTCCACAATCTCTCAGTTGATGTTAAAGAGCCGGACGTTATCGTTACCGTTGAGATACGTGACACTAACGCTTACGTTCATGCTGAGAATATCAAAGGCGCTGGCGGACTTCCTGTCGGCAGCAGCGGAAAGGCTCTGCTTCTTCTCTCCGGCGGTATCGACAGCCCTGTTGCAGGCTGGATGATGGCAAAGAGGGGAGTACACATCGCTGCTATACACTATGTAAGTCCTCCTTACACTTCTGAACGTGCGCAGCTCAAAGTTGAGCAGCTCTGCGAGAAGCTTACTGACTGGTGCGGAGGTATCGCTTTCTACTGCGTTCCGTTTACTGAATTGCAGGAAGCTATCAAGGACAACTGTCCGGAGGAGTTCTTCACTATAATCATGCGCCGTCTTATGATGGAGATAGCTCAGCGTATTGCTGAAAAGGACAACTGTCTCGCTCTTATTACCGGCGAAAGCGTTGGTCAGGTGGCAAGTCAGACCATGGCAGCTATCGGCTGTACAGATGCAGTTTGCCGTATACCTGTACTCCGTCCGCTTGTTGGTATGGACAAGACTGAGATAATCGAGATCGCACGTAAAATAGACACATTCGAGACATCAACTCTCCCATACGAGGACTGCTGTACTGTATTTACTCCACGCCATCCGAAGGTAAAGCCACGCCTTGAAGACATTGAAAAGGCTCAGAACAGCTTTGACTTTGAACCGCTCATACAGAAGGCTGTGGAAGGTACAGAAATGAAAACATTTAATTTTTCCAAGTGAGTATAAAGGCTGTCGGATATCCGACAGCCTTTTTGATATAACAAAGTGTATTTTTGTAAAACAAAAAGGAACGCCGAAGCGTTCCTTTTTAATCGTATGAGCAAATATATCAATTACTTCTTGAGAGCGTCGAGCTTAGCAGAAGTTGTTGGGAAGTCAGTCTGATCGATGAGCTTAGCATCCATCATCTGGAGTGCAAGAGCATCCTTAGGTGTAGGACCGTCGCCGTTGTCTACAACGTCAGCGTTGATCTTACCCTGTGGCTTAAGAGCATACTTATCAGCGTTAGCGATAGACTGGAGGATAGCAGTAGCATCAGCTATTGTAACCTTACCGTCAACGTTAGCATCGCCCCAGAGAGTTGTGCCGTCTGGAGTCTTAGTTGTCTCAGCTGGCTTTGTCTCAATTGGATCTGGATCTGTGCTGCCGTCAGCCTTAACTGTTGGAGCAACGTCCTCAAGGTAAGATACCATCCAAGCAAGTGGTGAGTTCCAGTTGATTGT
>DEBW01000083.1:25115-28967 GCA_002348905.1 Ruminococcus flavefaciens
AGCCAAGACCGCCGATGTATGGATCCTGCATACCAGCACCAGGACCACCTGACATAACGCCAGCAGGAGCCATTGGGAAGTCAGGATCTACGCCGTGAGCCCAGAGTCTGTGGTGTGGGAATCTAAGAGTTGTTTCCATCTCTGTGTCGCCGTAGCCGGAAACATAAGAGAAGTCGTTACCGTTACGTCCGAAGATGTAGTCCATAGCTGTAGAAGCACCGTTGATGTACTTATTCTTCTTTGTAGCATCATAAGCGTAAGACATAACGATAGCGTTGTTAGCAACGAATGAGTTTGAACCCCACTCATAACCGGAAACTTCGATAGAGTTGCCGTTCTTATCCTTACCGATGTTGATATCATCAGTAAATGTAGAGCCGTGGTATGGGATACCCATGCCCTGCTTGTTCTCTTCCTCGATGTATGCATCAGCAGCAGCTACGATAGAATCTGTAACTGTCTTAGCATCAGCTTCGCTGAGCTTATCCTGGTTGAGGTAGAGTGAAAGTGTTCCGAGACCGGATGTACAACCCCAGTTGAAGGAGCTGAATGAACCCTTGTTCTCGCCGCCGCCGAGGTTAGATGTGAGGCTGAGAGCCTTATCAGCACCTGTAGAGTCGTTAGCGTTCTTGTATTCCATGAGCTTGTCATAGTATTCCTTATCGCCAGTTGTAGCGAAGAGCTCACAGAGTGCCCAGTAGTAGTCATCAGTTACGTATGTATCACCGTAAGGACCACCGCCGATAGCCTGATCGAGAGGAGCGAAGTATACATCACCCTTGATAGCGTTTGTACCCTTCATATCATCCTGCTGCTCAGATACACCGTTGATGTTGTACCACTTATCCTTGTTCTTTTCAGCAGCAGCAAGACCGATCTTAGCGTTCTCTAAGCATTCATCAGCGAACTTGTCGTCGATACCCTTCCAGAGACGAGCAGCCTGTGCAGCACAAGCAACCATGTTGAATGTAGCAGCATACGTTGGTGGCTTAACGATACGATCCATATCCTTGAAGCCTTCGTACTTCCAAGCGTGGATAGCAAGACCTGTCCACTTGTGGTCGTGGAGCTTGTGGTAAACCATACCAGCATCCTTACCGAAGTACGGATCGTCGCTCTTAACCATCATGTCGAAGAACCACTGGAGCTCGATTCTTGCTTCATCGAGAGCATCAGGAGCGCCCTTAGCGTTGTTCTCGTCCTGTGGGATGAGCATAGACTTGTTATCAGCCCACTTGTCTTCCTTGCCGATATGCTTGGACATTTCGTACATATTCTGGAGTGTCCATACAGAAACACCGCCGTTAACAACGTACTTACCGTGGTCACCAGCGTCGTACCAGCCGTATGTAGCTGTGATGTCGTATGTCTTATCACCGTTGAACTCACCTTCGTAAGCCTTTACCCACTTAGACTGAACGTAAGCCTTATCTGGGTTGTGACCGTAATCCTTATGAGCAAGAGTTGCAGTATCACCGTTCTTGATGTACTCAGCCTCTATCGGAACACCTGAACGGTTCTGATAGAAGTAGCTCATGGAGTCACGGAGGAGTCCGTCATAAAGTGTATTAGAAATAGCGAAAGGATGTGACTTGTTCATCTGGTAAGACTTACCTGTCTTCCAGTTCTTCCACATAACCTTGTCGCCGTCGATAGTTGTATCGAAAGCGTTCTTTGTTGTACCGGACTGTGTATCAGATACACCAACCTTATCCTTAACTACGATGTAGTAGCCAGTGCCGCCTGTTGTGAGCTTGGAGAAGTCAAGGATATGAACGTACTTACCGGAATCCTTGTACTTTGTAGCCTTCTCGCCGTCGCTCATAACTTCCTTAGTCTCAGGTGTACCGGAATCCTCGTCACCGGAGATTACAGTAGAAGTGCCGTTGAATACAGAAGTGCCGGACTTATCGAATACGTCGAATTCGAGCGGATCAGCAGCATCTGAAACGTAAGAAGCCTTCTTTGTGAGGTTCTCGTAGTAACCAACCTGGTTAAGACGAACGTTAGACTTAGGTCTTACAACGCCGAACTCGTTTGTACGGTCTACAGGCTCTGTAGCGTCGAGGTCAACGAGAGACATATTATCGAAGGTAAGTGTAGAATCCTTCGGCATACCTGTATCGGAGTTGCCGTACTTATTGTTGTTGTTTGCATAGTGGAAAGCCCACTCAGCAGGACCTGGCTGGAGTGGCTTAGGACCCTGACCAGCAGTGAAGTCAGCATCGATTACGAACTTCTCGCCAGCAGAGAGCTTGTGAACCTGCCAGTTACCGTCGCCGCAGTCGTTCCAGTACTCATTCTCACCGCTGTAGTCGCCGATCTTTGTGTAGATGTAACCAGCAGCAGAAGGCTCGATCTCAGCGTGAACATGGTACTTATGACCGTCTACGAGCTGAAGACCTCTGTAACGGAGCTGAAGATCCCAACGTCCGTCAGAACCGTTTGGATTCTTGATAGTAACAGTGTACTTACCGTCCTTGATCTCGAAAGTCTGCTTAGCAGGGTTAGTCTCACAGGTATGCCATGGAAGACCAACACCGTCGTCGAAGTCAGTAGCAAGGAGCTGTTCCTCGCCGCCAGCAGCCTTAGTAGCGATTGGAGCAAGAACTGCTGAGAATGATGATGCCATCATTGCAGCAGCCATAACGCTGCTTACGAGTGACTTTGTCATTTTCTTGTGCATTTTTATACCCTCCCAGTAAAAAATAGAAAAATATAGATTTTTATAACGCAATGCCAGTGCATACATTGCGGTTATATCGTGTGAAATTTATGATAGACCATATCCATATCGGACACAGAATACGCACTGATCTATCAAACATATTATATTATATCCGCAAATAAAAGTAAATAGCTTTCTGGAATTTCGTGTATTTCTATAATTGACACGGCGTTTTTTTGTGTATTATGCCAAAAATACTAAAAAATAAAGGGAGAACGAGTCTCCCTTTATGAATCATATATGAATAAGTTATTTTTCAACCGGAAATTTATCAAAAAGTCCGGAATCCTTCTTCATAATTGTTAACGCATCGTTAGCAGTGATACCTGCTTCACCGTCAACATCGCCGTTGATCTTGCCCTGCGGTTTAAGCTCATACTTATCCTTGTTTCCGATGGACTGGAGGATAGCAACAGCGTCAGCAACAGTTACATTGTTGTCAACGTTTGCATCACCGTAGAGAACGCCTTCATTGCTGTTTGTAGCCTCAGGAGTTGTAGTTGTAGTAGTTGTTGTTTTCTCATCGGAAGGCTTTGTAGTAGTAGTTACAACAGGCTTGTCAGGAGTCTTGTCGCCAGGCTTTGTGCCGTCAGGCTCTTCGCCCCATACAAGCTCGCCGTCAACGTACATTGTTATGTGCTCGTTGATAGAATCAGACTTCTTGAGGTCTGTTGCATCAGCAAGACCGCCGAGGTAAGACCAGTCATTTGTCTGATCCCATGCACCTGTAGTTGGCTTTCCGTCAACTGCATCAGGGATAGATACTCTGAACTGAACTTCGTCACGGTGTTCGCTCTGACCTGTAGGCATTATAGCTCTGCCGTCATCGAACTTGATGAGAGCGTAGTAAGTATTGCCTGTCGGATCTCCTTCATATTTATAAGGACCTGAAACTGTAGCGTGTCCCTGTTCGCCCTCGTCGTACTGCTGTGACTTGCCTTCTACCTTGATATCCTTTTCAGTAAGACCAGCTGCAAATACCTCAGAAGCATCGAAGAAGTAGCGGTATTCGATATCCTTTGCAACTCTTGCAGGCCAAGCAGTGTGGTTCATTGCCCAAGCCTTTAACTCAGTGTAGCTTGCACCGCTGCCGTTGACAACTGCTGCAACTTCCCATTCTGCCC
>DEBW01000076.1:0-722 GCA_002348905.1 Ruminococcus flavefaciens
GTCTGGATGAAGGATCCGCATCCGGATGAGCAGGCTTCGTTGAGCATAATGCTGTCGATGGCACCGTTCTTTATCTTGAAGCACTTGATGTCCTGACCGCCGATGTCGATGATGAAGTCAACGTCCGGGCAGAAGAATGCAGCTGCCTTGTAGTGTGCAACCGTTTCAACTATACCGTGGTCGATGTGGAGGCCGGCCTTTATAAGGTCTTCACCGTATCCGGTAACGGCAGAACCGGCAATGTTCACTCTGTCACCGGCAAGTTCATATATTTCCTTAAGCTTCTTTGATATTCTGTCAAGAGGCTGTCCCTTGTTGGAAGCGTAGAACTGGTAAAGAAGCTTTCCGTCCGGTGTGATGAGTGCCATTTTTGTAGTGGTCGAACCTGCATCTATACCGAGGAATGCATCACCTGTATATGTTTCGATATTTTCGTATTTAAGGTCGTTTTCGCTGTGCCTCTTTATGAAAGCTTCGTATTCGGAACGGTCCTTGAAAAGTCTTTCTCCGGTCACAACATTGTCAGTAGTCTTTGCTTCCTTAACACGCTTTACGATCTCGTCTGCTGTCATAAGGTCGCTTTCACTGTTTCCGGCAAAAAGTGCTGAACCGTATGCCACGAAAACAGGAGCTTCCTCCGGAAAACGTGCACTTTTGTCATCGAGTTTAAGTGTATTTACAAACGCCTTTCTGAGTCCCTGCTGGAAAAACAGCGGACCGCC